>CAYOBX010000009.1:0-29480 GCA_964402245.1 uncultured Saprospiraceae bacterium
GTGTACCGACCAATACATTGTGCAAAGAGCCTTATCCGCTAAAGATGTCAGCAATTTTTATTTTATCATAGTAGTAGGACAAACAAAAGCTGTAGTAGGTATTTTTGATGCTACAATAGCATCAAATTTATCTTGTACATTCACTATGTTTTCAAACCCTCTAGCTTTTAGTATAGAAGCTGCAACAGTAGAGCGATAGCCACTTCTGCAGTGCATGAAGTATTTAGTCTTTTTGTCGACTTCATTCATTTGTTGGTTAATAAAATCGAGTGGAAAGTTTTGAGCATTTTCAACATGTGCTGCTTCCCATTCACTTGGCTTTCGTACATCTAAAACTTGAGTTTTGGAATTTTTTGTATGTATTTTTTCAAATGTATCCGCATTAATTGTTTCAATCGAATCGATTTCTTTTCCTGCCTTTTTCCAAGCTTCAAAACCTCCTTTTAAATACCCTATAGAATTATCGTATCCTACTCTTGCCAGTCGTTTTACCGTTTCTGCATTTCGTCTTGAAGGAGCGACAATTAAAATAGGCTGGTTCATATCTGCTATTAAAGCACCTACCCAAGGAGCAAAACTTCCATCTAATCCAATAAAAATAGAATTAGGAATAAAACCTTTTACAAATTCTTCCTTATCTCTTACATCTAAAATAAGGGCTTCGGTTTCATTAGCAGCGACTTCGAATGCTCTTGTTGATAATGCCTTAGTTCCTTTTTTCATTACGGCATCAATACTACCATAACCGTTCTTATTTAATTGAGCATTTAAAGAAAAGTATTGAGGGGGAGGCATTAAACCATCGGTGACTTCTTTTATAAATTCTTCTTTTGTCATGTCAGCCCTTAATGCATAATTGGTTTTCTTTTGATTGCCTAAAGTATCCCATGTTTCGCTACTCATGTTTTTACCACAGGCAGAACCGGCACCATGAGCAGGATAAACAATCACGTTATTCGGCAAGGTCATGATCTTATTTCTAAGGCTATCATATAGCATGCCTGCTAAATCTTCTTTTGTAATATTGCCGTTTTTTTGTGCCAAATCTGGCCTTCCTACATCCCCAATAAATAAGGTGTCACCAGAAAAAATAGCATAAGGTGTCCCTTTCTCATCCTTTAATAAATAGGTCGTGCTTTCTAGTGTATGACCAGGTGTATGAAGAACGGTAATCGTTACTTTTCCAATTTTGAATACCTCTCCATCTTTCGCTAAATGCTTATTATACTTTGTCTTTGCATTAGGACCGTAAATAATTTGCCCACTTGTTTTTTTCGCTAAATCCAAATGACCAGAAACAAAATCCGCATGAAAATGAGTCTCAAAAATATATTTGATTTGCACCTCATCCCTCTCCGCTCTTTCTATATAAGGGGTAGTTTCTCGTAATGGGTCAATGATCGCGGCTTCGCCATTGCTCTCTATATAATAAGCACCTTGTGCTAAACACCCTGTATAAATTTGCTCTACTTTCATAATTGACAAACTATTTTTACTATGAGATTGTTGGTATATCATCAAATATATGTAAATATATTCATGTTTTCTATTATGGTAAAGAATTCTTTGCCCTAAAGGGTTTTAGTAAGACAAATTCTAAGATTTTTATAATTTAGCTTCTATATTATCTAATCGTTTTTCTATTTGTATTAATTTTTCTAAAATCAATACATGCGTCTTTTTTGCATCAATACCTACAGGACTTTTGTCGCTGTGAATTTCTGTTGCTATCGCATCAAATATTTCTCTGTCAACTTTTAATTCCTTCATATTTTCAAATTATTATTTTTTAAAACCATACACTTTTTAGAACAGAGAGCAGAGAATAGAGACACAATCCGTTTAAAAAACTACAATAATTCATTGTTTGTAAACGAAATCTATCTCTATTCTCTGTTCTCGCTTCTCTATTCTACAAGTTGTATGGTTTCAAATTATTATTTATTAATATACCATTCCTCAAACATAAGTATAATTTAATTTGCCTAACTGATTTTGGATGCCGATTCCTTTTTAATATTTTTACAAGATGGAAAAACATGTTCTCCTATCCAAAATAGTAAAAAAACTCCTCTTATTATTTTTTTTTAGTTTACCCTTCCTACTTATTGCACAATCTAAACCAGTAATTGATTTTACCAATATTACAAAAGAAGAAGGCTTATTAAATAATAAGATCAATAAAACAATAAAAGATGACTTAGGATTTCTTTGGATTGCTACAAATCAAGGACTCCATAGATATGATGGACCAAATTCTATAACAGTTTTTAAGGTCGATACTCTTAAAAATACTAATAGTTTAGCATCTAATATTATTCGATCTTTAATAAAAGACAGCCAAGGAAATCTATGGATAGGTACTAGTTATGGAGGTCTAACACGCTATAATATAAATAATGGGGAGTGGAAAACCTTTAGAAAAGAGAAGGATAATCCTTCAAGTATTAGTAATGATGAAATTCTTTGTATATACGAAGATAGTCAGCAACGTCTTTGGATAGGTACAGAGGGTGGTTTAAATTTATTTGATTATCAATCAGAATCATTCACTCGGTATACAGTGGATGCTCAAGATCCTTCTAGTTTAAAGGCAAAAGCTGTTTTGTCCATTATGGAAGACCACCAAGGTTGGCTATGGGTTGGTACTTGGGCAGGAGGCTTACATTTAATGCTTGATGGAGATAAAGAGAAAACAAAATTTTTAAACTTCAAGCCATCTACGAGTAAGCAAGCCTTTAATATTTGGACAATTTTTCAAGATAGACAAAACCGATATTGGATAGGTACATATGGCGGAGGCCTATTTTTGATGCACTTGCCTCCTAATGCATCCAATAATGTAAATCAAACCAATTGGGCACCTAATTTTTATAACTATCTAGAGGATAAAAACCATGAGAATTCCTTGTCAAATAGTCAGGTAACTGATATCATGCAAGATCGAAATGGACAATTATGGATCGGCACTTCTTACGGGATTAATTGTATCGAACCAAAGAATATGCCAGACACTAGCGAATATAATTATGGCATTAAGAAACGGCCTTCCATAGATTTTAATAGGTATTATTCGGATTTAGAAAATTTGAATTCTCTTCCTAATAATACGATTACTTCTATGAATGAAGATGAAGAGGGTATTATTTGGATCGGTACTGCAAATGGTTTAAGCCAGTATAATTGGTATACTAGTCAATTTGAGTTTCACAAGATTTATGATCAAGATTATATTATTCCTAACTCTAGCAATATTTATATTGATGAAAATCAAATAGCTTGGTTGGCAACAGGAGATAAAGGCTTATTAAACTATGACTTACAAAAGAAAACCCTTCAATCTTTTAGTAAAAAACATCCCACCCTTTTTTTAGATGATAATATAATAGCTTTAAAAGTTAAAGAAAATAAATGGTTATATGCAGCGAGTAGCAAGGGGTTTTCTATAATCAATTTACAAGATTTAACTGCAAAAAAGTATCCTACCCCCGAATGGTTTAGAAAAGTAAATCCAAATTTTTACATTCAAGCTTTATATATAGATAAAAATAAAAGCATCTGGTTTGGTACAGAGCAAGGCTTATATGTTCTAGATCAAAAGGAATCATCCTATACGATTTATGAGCGAAATTTGGTGGAAGAATCAATTAGTGACAATTCTGTTACAGCAATTTATGAAGATAAATATGGTGATTTATGGATTGGAACCTACAGTGGACTTAATAGAATTAGACGTTTGCCTTCTGGTAAATTGCAATTCACCCATTTCTTTCATGATTCTAAAATGCCACAGCAAAGTTTATGTGCCAATCAAATTACCTCTCTTACGGCAATTGATGACCAATTGTACATAGGAACAACAGCAGGTTTATGTAGTTATAATTTAGAAAGTGGGCAATTTGAAACATATGGTTTTGATAATCAAAAATTATGGATACAATGCTTAGTGGAAACCGAAGATGGCAATATTTGGGCTAGTACTTTAGAAGGAGTTTTTCATTTTAATACAGATTCTAAGCTGTTAAATGTTTTCGAAATAAAGGATGGAATTATAGATAGTTATTTTTCACTAGGTTCTAATTCAATAGATGATTTAGGGAACATATACTTTGGTAGTGCATTAGGATTCACTCGATTTCACCCAAGTCGTATACAAAAGAATGAAACAGAGCCTCCTGTATATATTACCAGTTTAAGAAAAATCAGTCCAAATGGAGAGGACAAGATAAATGGCATACATCTAAAGGAAGTTGTACTAAATCATGATGATTATTATCTAGCTATCAATTTTGCTGGGCTGAACTATATTCAACCAGAAAAGAATTTGTTTGCTTATCAGTTATTAGGTTTCGAAGATAAATGGCACTTTACTAAAAATGACAATCCTATCATTTATACAAATTTGGAGCCTAAAACTTATACCTTAAAAGTTATGGCTTCGAATAACAGTGGCCTTTGGAATGAGGTAGGAGCAGTGTTAAATATAGTCAAAAAACCTGCTTATTGGCAGACTTGGATGTTCCAACTTGGGTGTATTATTGGATTAATGGCATTAATCTTTGTTGGTGTTCAATTATATACCGATACTCAGCGAAAAAATATTAAGTTGGCACAAATGAACGAAGAAATTAGTATGGCTAAACTACAATCGCTAACGATCAATATGAACCCTCATTTTTTGTTTAATGCTTTTAATACCTTACAGAATTTTATTTTAAAAAATGAGAAACGTAATGCCAATCAATATTTAACTAGTTTATCAGATATTATAAGAAAACTATTAAATAATTCAGAAAGTATTGCTATTCCTTTACTGGAAGAGATAGAGATATTAAAAGCCTATGTTAACTTAGAAAAAGAACGATTTGTAGATGTTATTGATTTTAAAATAATCGTTGACCCCAATCTTTTAGATAGGAATCCAATTATTCCTTCTATGATTATTCAACCTCATTTGGAGAATGCCATCTTGCATGGACTCTCTTATAGTAATCAAAAAGGGAAAATTACTTTAGTACTAACAGAAAAGGAAGCAGGGAATTTACATTGTATTATTAGAGATAATGGAATTGGAAGAACCAAAGCGAAAGAAATGAAAAAACGGAATGAACATCTATCCATGGCATCTCGAAACACCAATGATCGGATTGATATTTTAAAAAAAATGGGCTACCAGGATGCAGATTTGGAAATTAAGGATTTGTATGATAATAAAAGCCTTCCTATTGGAACAGAAATTATTATTACCTTACCATTTTTGACTGCCTAATATAGTCAAAAAAAAAGCAATTACACTTTTCAATGTAATTGCCATATAATTTATTGATTCTCTCGATCAATAATTTGCAAAATATTTGTTTGGTTAAAAAGGTTGTAAGCAACATTGGCTTATTCCTAATCAGATGATTTGTCAAAGAAAGTAAATGTTTTGACTTGAGAAGTAAGTGAAATAGACTAATACATCCTAAAACTCTTGCCCCTCTTGCCAAAACCATATTATAAATGAGAGTAAATTAATAATTAACAAACTATTTTAGAGCCGCTGCAAAAGTATCTAATTTGAAAGGAAAGCAGGTGGATAATAAAGCAAATGACGCTTTTACTTAATAAAGTGTATTTATTGGATAACAAAATGCAATATTAAAATCATCAAATAGTCAAGGATTCTACTAACTTTAAGAATGCTTTTTTTTGATTTCTTGAAATAGATAGTTGTTTCTTGTCCTTCATAACAACATACCCACCATCTTCTTTTGAAAATTGATGCAGGAACTGTAAATTTATTAAACTAGATTTACTTAGGCGAAAAAATTGGAAGGGAGATAGTTTTTCTTCAAATACCTTTAAATTTTTTGATACCACTTTTTGACAATTATCTACTAAATAGAAGGTGGTATAGGTTCCTTCTCCTAAACAATACATAATATCTTCGATGGCCACTAGCTGTATTCCAGAAGAATCAACGAGTGTTATTTTTTGTCCTTTCTGTTGTTTGAGAAGTAATTGGTCAACTTCTTTAAATAACTGATCAGATAGGTTTGCAGTCTTATGAGTGGATAATATATGGTGATAAACTTTCTCTAATTCTTTGGAGTTGATAGGTTTTAGCAAATAATCAATAGCTTTAAACGCATATCCTTTAAGGGCATAATTTTGATGAGCAGTAATAAAAATGACTCTACAGTGCTTCACATCTTCAAAATCCAATATCTCAAATATGGTTGTATATCCTATTTGAACATCTAAGAATAGCACATCTGCTTTCTTTGTTTTTATTAATTCCTTAATTGCTTCTTTATCACCAGCTTCTCCAATAACCTCAAATGCTGGACAATATTCGTCTATCAGCAGTCGAATATTTTCTCTTGCTTTAGGTTCATCATCAACTATAATACATTTTAGATTAGGTGTCATATAACATTTTAAAGAGCGAGTTTGTAATTTAGAAACTAAATTTAAATCTTAAAAATAAAGCTTGTACAGGACTACGATATCCACCATTTACTGTTTTATCAAAGACAATTTGACTTATAAAATCAATATCCCAATTTTCTTTAATTGAATAAGTCAATGTAGGGTTAACAAATAAAGCTTGTGCCTCAGAAGGACTATAAATTATGGCTAAGCCACCATTTAATAATGGTGAAATCGGATAGCTTGTGGATAGAAAAGTAGCGTATTTGTAAGGATATAAATTTTTAGCAGAAAGATCGAAAGTAAATAATTGGGTAATATCTCCTGTTGTAGTACCATTACTATTAAACAAAAATCCAGCGTTTAAAAATAGGGAATTACCAAAAGAATAATCAGCTCCAAGGGTAGCCGTAAAACTTTCAATATTCTCTTGTTCAAAAGGAATAAAATAGGTGAACTCTCCTTTGAAACCTACATTCTTTATATTGCCAGCCCATCCGCCACCTAATGCATAATCTCCTTCAACTACACCCACTAAAAGCTGAAAATCATAGTTCCATTGATTGAAAACCCAAAGTAAACCGACCGTAGAGTCAGCCCAATCACTTGCAACTTTTCCAGCAATTTCAATGCTTCCCACATACCCCGTATAATAGCGAATTCGTAAAGCATCACTCCCTGGACGCTCTTCATAATCAAAGTCTGTGAAAGAGAAGGCATTGAATATATCATTGGGGTTCCAAACAGTGTTGATTCCCCAATTGATACGTTGTCGACCAAGGCGAACTTCCCAATTTCCATTAATGTATTCCCCGTAGAACCGATCTATAATTGAATGTGCAGCTATTCCTACTTGATCCGCAGTTGCTATATCCAAATCAAAATAATCATTCCCCTCCTCTAATTGCATTTTGAATGCTTCTGGACCAGATAATCTGATTTGATCTCCCCAAAAAAATCGATTTCGCAGTTCTAGTTTCAAAGTGAAATTATCGGAAGGAAACCAGCGAAAATTTAAGCGATTATGTAGAACATTATCTTGCGAAGAAAGCTTGGTAGTACCTGCTGGACTCGACAAGCTGATGACGGATAAAGATTGTAAGTCTTTTATATAGCCGTGTAATTCCCAATTTTTTTGCTTTTCTGCCTCTTGTGCTACGATTGTAATAGCGTAAAGTAGAAAGAAATAAAGGCTTATAGTACGCATCATTTTTTATTTTCATCAGAGATAATTACCCCATCATCCAATGTTACCACTCGATGTGCTCGATCAATTACTCGTTGGTCATGCGTAGAAAAAATGAAGGTTATATTTTCTTTCTCATTCAGGTCTAGCATCATATCTAATAAATTGGCGGTAGAAGTACTATCTAAATTAGCGGTCGGTTCATCCGCTAAAATGAAAGTAGGCTTAGGAGCTAAAGCACGAGCAACAGCTACTCGCTGTTGTTGTCCACCAGATAACTCACTAGGTCTTTTATCTATTTTGTCACTTAGTCCGACTGCTTCCATTAGTTCTTTTACTCGTGCCTCTCTTTCTTTTTCAGAGCGGTTTTGCAATAACATTACAAATTCTACATTTTCTTTTGCAGTTAGAACCGGTATGAGATTATAGGCTTGAAAAACAAATCCAATATTGTCTTTTCGAAAATCTATTAATTGATTATCTGACAAGGTGGAAATATCTGTTTCACCAATAATGATCTTACCAGAACTTGGTCTATCTAAACCACCTATAATGTTTAAAAGGGTGGTTTTCCCAGAACCTGATGGCCCGACAATTGCTGTAAATTCTCCTGCTTCAATACTCAAATCTACCCCTTGTAAGGCACGTACTGGAATTTTATCTGGATTATAGGTTTTCTTGATTTGCTGAACTTTTATGATTTCCATGATTAATTTTTGGTTCTTTGACAAATCCTGTGGTCAAAGAACATAGTATTTTATTGGAACGCAGAGCAGGCTAACTGAGAACTATACCTAAGCACCAATTTTTTTTGCTAGGTTTTTATAAAATACTGATTATTAATTCTTAAGAACCAGCCAAATAAATTTGGCGGTTACGAAAAAGGCATTCTCGGTTAGCCTGAGAGACGCAAAGATGCAGAGTTATACCTGTTCTCTGCATCTCCCCATCTCTGCGTTCAATACACTATTTTGCTTGCAAAATTTAAATTTTCCGCATAGCCTCCACCGGCCGTAATTTAATGGCTTTTAAAGCTGGATATATAGCTGCCAAAAAAGCGGTCAAAACAACAGCTATTGTTATTTGAAAATACAAGGAGGGTTCAGATACAGGATAAATAATGGTATCCATTCCCATTTGTTCTAAACCTGCTGCAAAGGATGTTAAATCCAAGCCAATTTTACTAAAATACATAATCGTTAACCATGATAGAAAAATTCCGATTGGTGCACCAACAATTCCTAAAAAAATGGTCTCCAGTAAAATCATTTTAAAGACTTTTCCCTTATTCATTCCAACTGCCATCAGCATCCCTAATTCTTTATTACGTTCTAATACCGCCATCAGCATAGTATTGATAATGCCAAAAATTAATGCCAACATGAAAAGAAAAATGAATATAGTAGAAGACACGCCAATATTTGTTTCATATAACTTGACATCAGGAGAAATAGCTCTGTAATTTTCAGTAAGCACATTCGGGTATTTGGATTGAAGTGTCCGAACATCGGCATCCAATGTTTTAGCATCTTTTAAATAAACCGCAATTTCGTGCGCAATATTTGGACCTCCCAATAATCTATTTAAATCAGCTCTTTTAACAAATACATTCATTTCATCATATAGCGTATTCTTTGTATCATAAATTCCTACTACTCTAAATGCACCAGCAACAATATCTCCTTCTAAATTCTGAAATTGAATCACCACTTTTTTGCGTAGCTTTAAATTCAATTTTTTAGCTAAGGGTTTTCCTATTAAGAGTTGATTTTTTTTATCTGAAAAATAGGTGCCTTTTATAATCTTTTCTTTTAAGGAAGTAGTAGTAGCTTCTGTTTCTGGTTCAATACCTCGTACCGTACCGCCTCTTGTTCCTGCGGCTGTTGAAATCATCCCGTTAACTAAAGTCCGCATGGTAGCAGATGCAACTCCACTCATCTGATTGATTTCATTCACTTTTTCGATGGCTCCTGCTAATCCGTATTTGATATCTTTATCTTCAGGGAAATCTGGATGATGTAATTGGATATGGGATACCTGATATCGCAAAGCATTATCAATAAATCCTTGAACCAAACCAAAAGAAAATCCTAATAAGGTAATGACTGACCAGATACCTACGGCTACTGAGCCTATTACTACAAAGCTTCGCAAAGGACTTCGCCATACATTTCTCCAAGCTATTTTTAGTAACATAGATTTTTTGATTCTTAAGTTTATAGTACTTAATTAATTCGTTGATGAAAAGGAATATTCATTATTGAAAACGGATCCCCCATTTACTCTTTCCATCATTTATTCATTTTCCCATTCCTAACTAAGCCCGCATCGCTTCCACAGGTTTCAATCGACCGATTTTCCATAATGGATAAATTGCTAATACGGATGTTACAATAAAGATAATGAAGGCTTGACTTAAGAAAATTTGAAACTCAAAAGCAGTTGGTAAATCTGCCGACATACCAAATTTTTCAAAAGCTTCTGCTGCGCCTTCTCCCATTGCCTCCATTGGTATTGGATTAATATGCATATAGTAAACAACTGGAATACTCAACAATATACCTATGAATGCTCCCAACAATCCGACTAATACCGTCTCAATCCAAACCGTAAAAGATAGTATGCTTCGCCTCATGCCAATAGCTGTCAAAACGCCGAATTCGTATTCTCGCTCCTTGGTCATCATTAGTATAGTACCGAATAGACCAAAGGCTATTAGCATGTACAAAATACCTATGGTCAGTTTTCCACCTGCTTCATCAAGGGTACGTGCTTCTATCAACTCTGGGATCATTTCCTCCCAAGAAAGTATTTCATAACTGCTAGTATCTAATTGATTATGAAGACTTGTAAGGATTTGAGGAACATGTCTTTTATCCGAAATATCTAGTGCAAGGGTGGTTATTTTTCCTTCTGCTCCATAAAGTTTTTGGGCAGCAGGTAGGGATAGATAAACCAATCGTTTATTTAAATCAGGCAAGCCAAAAGCAAAAATACCTTTGACTGGAAATTTTCCAGCAGCATTCACTCCATGATATCCTTGACCGATAACGACAAGGGTATCTCCTATACCTAACTTTAGTTTGTTAGCAACACCTTCAGCAATAATTACAGCTGTGTCATCAGCTTGTAGATACTCTCCTTCAATCATTTTAGATTGTAGACTAGTCATATTATTTTCGGCAATAGGGTCAATACCCGTCAGTAAAACACCTCTAGTCAAATTGCCTTCCGAAGCTAAAGCAAAACTTTCTATACGAGGGACTAAGCCTTCAACGTTTGTGGTTTTTCCAACTAGGCTTTTAATTTTTTCATCATAGTCAAAAGCCTTATTTAGAGATTGTTCCTCCCAATATCCTTTTTGATGTATCTGTCCATAACCAAAAAATAGGCTGACAGATCCATCCGTCACTTTATCCCAAATTCCTTTTTGAAAAGAACGCATCGTAGAGGCGATGAATACGGCAAAAGCAACTGCAGCTGCGGTAATGAGGGTTCGCCGTTTATTGCGCCAAATATTTCTGAAGGCTAGTTTGAAGATTGTTCCCATAATTAGGTTTTTAAAAGAAGTCAGAGGTCAGATTGTTCTATAAATTTATGATGTTGACTACTTAATTTTGACAAGGTATCTGTCAGTTTGCGCAAAGGTCAACGTCCTAAATCTGACCCCTGAAAGCGCAGCGATCTGACCTCTGACTTCCTTTCTTATCTCACTCGTTTCATATTTTGAGTAGAAAAGAAACTCTCCTTTATTTTTTGATCAAACACTAAGTCTAAATATTCGATGGTCGTTTTATGCCCTTCTTCCTCTGCTGGGATAACTTCCATTAAAGAAGTTAATACTTTACCACCCATTTCCTTGATATTTTTTCCATAGATGGTATTAACTAGGTACTCCTCTTCATCATAAAACTCTGTCTTCAATTGTAAGTATTCTTTTTTGGATACCCACATAATTACCTTCCCCCAAACCACTGCTGCATCCTCCAAAGGGATCAATTCTATTTTCCATGTATTAAGTCCTTCAATTTCTTCTTCGTCTAGGATTTTATGCGTATAGTCTACCACAATAGAAGCCTGTTTAACCAAATCATCATTCGTCAAATCGGAACCCATCCAACCTTGAGACATCATACTAGGCGGCAATTTAATTGTTCGATCAATGGAGGGTTGCCAGTTCCACATTTCTCTATTTCGTTTAAGAAAGGCCGTCCCTTTATCTCTAGCAGGAGCAGTGACTAAAATTAGGCTATAGTCTTGTCCTTTACTCCAGGATTTCATGGTCATTTCTCGTGTCCAAGTTGGCCGAATAATCGTCATTTTCATAGAACCTTGGCTACTATTGATTCCTCGCATTTTGGCATCTGCCTCTGTTAGGATTTGTTTTGGATTAGGAATAGTTTGTGCGATACTATCTTTACTAAAACTGGAAGTAAGTAATAATACTATTATAAAAACAGTGTATTTCATGATGATAAATATTTTTATAAAAAGAATATTGGTCGAAGTTATTTTTTCGTCGTTACTAAGTAACGACAAAACAATAACTCCATCATTTGGACGGCTTCTTTGGTCCTCATTTTCCCTTAAAAAATACTTCCGTAGCGCAGCTATGCAAGGATTTTTTAAGAAAAACTGAGCACAAAATAAACTCGACCAAATGGCGGATTTATTATTTCGTCGTTACTAAATCATATTTATTAAGCATAAACAAGCGCATTTCTTCTAAAGGATAAAACTCCTTTAAGGATAGATAGGCCATAAAAATACCATCGAATAAAGCTCCAAATTCAAAAGCCATAATACGTGGATTATCATAGCCTATTTTTTGGAATAGCTGCTCTCCTAATTGGATATGAGTCTCTGCTTTTATTTTAATAAAATCACCCATTACTTCCAATGCTTCTTCTTGGAAAACCAAGGAAGCTATTAATTTGTAGTATTCCATATTGCTCGTCACCCATAGAAAAGTACCATTAATTATATTACGAAGCTGATCTTTTGGAGGAGTGGTATCATCCAACATGTTTGGCAATAAGTCTTCTCCAAGATCGGCCGCATCTTCTATGATAGTTAGTAATAATGCTTGCTTACTATCAAAATAATTATACATCAAACCCTTTGATACATTTGCTTCTTTGGCTATTGCACTGATCGACGTATTACCATACCCTTTATGGGCAAAAAGTGTCAATGCTGCTTGCTTCAGAGCCTCAATACTTTGTTGCCGAATAACTTCGTTTTGCTTTTTTGTTTTTGGTGACATTAATTAATTCTAAGAATGACTGAACGGTTAGTCAAAAATAGTCAATACTTTTATTACTTACAAGTATATATAGGAATGGGGTAGAAATAAATTGTAAGTTTATTTTTAACCCATCCCATAGATGGAATGCCTTTTTTTAAAGAAAAATAGTATGAGGAAAGTCAATTCCGAACGGTAAAGCGGATGGGATGCTTAGGAACGAGGTAGAAATATTTGGTAAGAGAGCACTATTTCGGCTCTGATTCTAAGAGGGTATTCGAAAAGTTGTACCACAGAATAGTGTAGATAATGAATTTAAAACCATACACTTTTTAGAATAGAGAGCAGAGAAGCGAGAATAGAGACACCATCCGTTTAAAAAACGACGATCATTCATTGTTTGTAAACGAAATCTATCTCTGTTCTCGCTTCTCTGTTCTCGCTTCTCTGTTCTACAAGTTGTATGGTTTCAAAGATAATGAACACGGAGGCACAGAGAGCACAGCGTGTTATAAATTCTCTGTGGTCTCTGTGTCTCTGTGTTCATTAATTAAAAACTCTCACATAATCCACGATCATTCGTTGCGGGAAATTAGTCGTTCCATCTGGAGAGCCTGGTAAATTACCGCCAACGGCCACATTAAATATGAAGAAAAAATTATCATTAAAAGGGTAGGGTTGACTGCCAACACTTGATCGATCAAATTCAAAGTATAATTCATCATCTACATACCATTCCATTTTATTTTCTTTCCAGACAAGAGAAAAGACATGATATTCTTCTGAGAATTTTGCATTACCAGATAAAGCTATAGATTCTCCTTCAAAATTATGATTAGCAAAGTTAGCTCCGAAATGTGCGGTACCTAAAACACGGTTTGGTCGTTGTCCAATCAATTCCATAATATCTATCTCTCCACATGCTGGCCAACCTACTGCGGTAATTTTAGTACCTAACATCCATAAAGCAGGCCATAGACCTCTACCTTCTGGCAATACTGCACGAATATCAATTCTACCAAATCTGAATGATTGTTTGCCTTGTGTGATGATCCTTGAAGACGTAAAATCACTACCACCAAAGGCTTCTCTTTGGGCGGTTATTACTAAGTTGCCACTTTCTATAGAGGTATTTTCTGCTCGATAATATTGTAATTCATTATTACCCCAGCCATTATTTCCAGTACCGATTTCATGAACCCAATCATTCGTGTTTAAGCTGGATGCTTCAAATTCATCTGACCATACTAAACTCATTCCAGCATAAGACGCTGGTGTGATATATCCCGAAGACGGAATGACTAACTCATTAATTTCATCATCATTTTTAATCGTTCCAGTTGCACCTCCAACTAATATACTTGCATTAACAGGATTGGCTAATTCTAACTTAAAAGTCTCATCTCCTTCAAAAATATTTTCTCCAATAATAGGAATAGAAACGATTTGACTCGCTTCCCCTGGTGCAAAGACAATAGTTCCACTTTGTCCTATAAAATCAACTGCTTCTTCGGCGGTCTCTGCTATTGTTTGATAATCGACACTGACTTCTTGAGGAAAATCCCAAGACAAATTCACTTCAAAATTAATACTTGAATTCTCGTCGGTTTCTACAGTTGTTGCTGGTAAAACAGAAATTCTTGGCGTTTGCCGAATTTCATTAATGGGTAGTTCGTTTTCTATTTCGCAAGCAGAAAAAGAAAGTACTATAAGCAGGAAAAAACAGGTATTTTTAATATTGTACATTTTAATTTTTTTTTGTCGTTACTTAGTTTGAACTACAAAAGTCATATGGCGGCTTAGCCGCAAAATATTGATCTACAGAAGACACAAAAGCAAAGTGCGATAGACTTTTTTGACTTTTATGGTTTAGAAAAAATCAAAACGTTGTTTTTTCCAAACTTTTTCAAGTATGTAGTATATCAGGATCTACTTAATCAGCTATTGTTTTATTTTGATAAATTCTAACATAATCGATTTCCATTTGCTGTGGCCAGATGGATTCATCCACCCCATATTTTCCCCCCCAATTTCCGCCAACAGCTAAGTTTAAAATCATATGGAAATTTTGATCGAAAGGCCAGGCTTCAAAATCTGTCTTATCATTTTTAAAAGTAAAATAATGCTGACCGTCGATGTACCAATCCATTTGATCTTCTTTCCAATCTACTACGTAAGTCTGAAATCGTTGCTCACTTTTAGGACTAAAGTTTACACCTGTTTTTTGCGTTCCCAATAAGTGATTATATGCTTTAGTATGCACTGTACCATATATAGTATCTGGCTCATAACCAACATGCTCCATAATATCAATCTCGCCACTTTCTGGCCAGCCGCCATATTGCCACTTAGAGGAAAGCATCCATATAGCAGCCCAGGTGCCTTTGCCTGTAGGTAATTTTGCTCGAACTTCAATCCTTCCATATTTCCAATCCCCTTTATCTTTAGAAACTAATCTTGCAGAAGTATAATTTCGATCTTCCATATAGGCTTCTTTAATTGCTGTTATCACCAATTTTCCATCTGTTACTTTGGCATTCTCCAAGCGATTTTCCGTATAGTATTGCAACTCGTTGTTCCCCCAACCACATCCAGCAGGTTGATCGCATGCGGTCCCTACATCATAGCTCCACTTGCTTGGATTGGGCAAGCCTTCGTAATCAAATTCATCCGACCATACTAATTGTAAATCATCTTTTATTAGTGGCTTTGTAGATTTACACTGCAAGAAACATCCTGCTATTATTAACAATAAAAAAAATTCTTTTTTCATATTTATACCTGACTTTAAGGGATGGGGTAGAAATAAATTTACAAACGAACGAACCGCAAAGCGGATGGGATGCACAGAAGCAGCGTAAATTGTAAGTTTATTTTTAACCCATCCCTAAGGATTCTGGAAATTGGCTACCTTCAAAGAAAAATAGTAAACCTATTACCTAGGAACAAAATATAAGTCAAACCATCCCTCTGAACCCAAAATCTGACTCCGAACAATCAATTCATCTTCTGTTAAAAGAAGAATATCATAAATTGGTCCTGAGTCCCAAACGCCCATGAACGCACCTTCTGGTAAGATAATGCGAGATTCTCCATTTGGACCGCCATTCGCTTCAATAAAATAAGTCAGATCAGTTGGTGGATTAAAATCAACAGGCACAAAGCCATTAAAAGGATCAATAGTTTGTCCACTATTGAGATATAGAAAAGAAGACCCCTCAAAAGTAAAACAGAAAGAATCATCATACTGGACAGGATCTAAGCCACTTTCTCTAGAAGCAAACCATTCATCACTTCCAGGATCGGGACCTACAGATACGGCCCCTTGAACTTGTGAGAAGGTCCAACATTTTCCTAATAAATTTTCACAACCACCTGTTAAAAAGATGCTTTCGTCAGAACAAGCTAATATAGCATCTACCTCAAAATTTATATTTTCTTTGGCAACAGAAGTTCCACCACCGCCTTCTTTGGCAGCATGTAGTGTGATGGTGTAATCGCCAGCTTTTCTGTAGACAATCGTATCAACTGCTAATGTAGAAATATCAGGAGTGCCCCCTGGCAATTCCCAAACTCTTGAGAAAAAACCATCCGATAAATCTCTTATGATTACTTTATTAGGATCATCGCTAGATACCTCTACTGACATATTCGGTGCTTCTGGTAAGGCTGGAATTTGAATATCATCATCTATGGTAGGATCACAAGCACTTAGAAATAAGACTATTCCTAAAAAGCAAATTTGAATATATCTATGATTGGTTAATAGCATCTTTTTAAATTTCAAATTTTATTGTTTTGAACCACAAAAGTCATATAGCGGCACAGCCGCAATTATCTATTGAACCACAAAAGAAACAAAAGCAAATTGCGATAGACTTTTGTGCCTTTTGTGGTTCAGAAAAAATACTAAGTAGTTCAAATTTAATACCCAGGATTCTGATTCAATGCTCCATTAGACGCTTGAATTTGCGAATCTGGAATAGGTAATATTTTATGGACATCCTCTCTAAATCCTAAAGGCCCTAAAATGGAGGCAGCTCTTCCCGTTCTAACTAAATCAAAAAAGCGATGCCCTTCCAATCCTAATTCTACTCGTCTTTCATGATAAATAGCATCTAATAAAGAAGGACCTGACGCAGTTATCGGTCTCATGTTTACCCTTTGACGAACTTTATTTAAGGAGGTTTTGGAGGCAGCTTCATCACCTGTATGAAAAGCGGCTTCAGCATGCATTAGTAAAACATCTGCATAGCGAATCACTCTATCATTGGTGCCGCCGTTCGGGTTTGGATCACCAAAGGGTGCTTCCTCTGCTTTGTTATTAAAATACTTTTTTGGATAAAAATCATGTGGAAAACCAGTCGCCTCTTTTGTAAATAATCCTCGATCTCCCATCAAATCTCCTTCTCTAAAAATAGTGAATTTTAATCTTGGATCTTCCATTCCTTCTTTGAAAAATTCATCTACTAGATCTTGGGTAGGTAAGTTAAAACCAAATCCTTCAAACTGACCTCTGGCTCTTTGGAAAACATTAGAAAAAGTACCTTCATTGGCATTGTTTCTACCCCAATTTCCACCTGAGGCATTCATATATTGTATTTCAAAAACGGACTCTGCATTGTTTTCTCCTCCAGATGAAAAGATAGTAGAATAGTCTCCTACTAAACTATACTCCCCAGAGTTAATGATGTCTTCTGCTATGTCCTTCGCTTCTGTCCATTTAGATTGAAATAAATAAGTTTTTAATAAAAGTCCTTGCGCTGTTCCTTTCGTAATTCTACCTAAATCCTCCAGAGGATATTCACTTTTGGTTGGTAAGACGGCAACGGACTCCTCTAGATCTGTTTCGATGAACGCCCAAATTTCTGCAGGTGTACTTTGCCCAATACCATATTCACTAGGTGCTAATATCCGATCTACTAATGGTACGTTTCCGAAATAAGTCACTTGTAGAAAATGAAACCATGCTCTAATCGTTTTTGCTTCCCCTAAGATTCGAGCTTTTTTAACTTCATCCATATCGATTGCTGGTACTCTATCCAAAACGACGTTGGCTCTATATATACCTTCATAGTTGGCTGCCCATTCTCCATCCAAATACTCTGTATTGGTTGGTCCTTGAAAATTTTCTAAAGCAGCTAAATCAGGTTGGTCATTGGGACCAGATCCTCCTTTTTCTGTATCATCAGACATCACATCTCCCCAAAACCAACGGAAATGCCCTCCAGGTGTTAGTTCAAACTGTAATGCTGCATACGCTCCATTTACTGCTGAAATAGCATCCGCTTCTGTTTTATAAAAATTATCTTCTGTTACGCCAATGATAGGACTTTTTTCTAATAAATCTTTTTGGCAAGCAAAAAGGAATAGAAGAGAAAAGATTAGGTATTTTGATTTTTGCATTGATTTTAATTTTAGGTGTTAGGGGTCAGGGGTCAGACCGCTGAGCGTCACGAGGTCAACATCATGAGCCTGACCCCTGACACCTGCCCTCCTCTAAAAAGTAATATTCACCCCGCCTAAAAAAGTTCTAGACTGTGGATAAAATCCTCGATCAATCCCAATATCTAAAGCACCATTAGTTGCGCCAATCTCAGGATCTAAACCGGAATAATTGGTAAGTGTCCATAAGTTTTGAGCACTTAGGTATAATCGGAATTTATCAATTTTTATTTTTTCGATGAAGGATCTAGGTAAGCTATATCCTACTTGTACATTTTTGACTCTGAAATAGGAGCCATCTTCTACAAATCTATCGGACACTCTAGCGTTGAAATTAGGATCACTTACCGTGACTCTAGGTTCAGCGTTTGAAGTGCCTGGGCCTGTCCAACGATTCAAAACAGATTGGGGACGATTCGTATAAGAAAAGTCATATCGGACAATACCATTGAAAATATCATTGCCTTGTACCCCTTGTAAAAATAGACTTACGTCAAAGCCTTTGTATTCAAAATCTGCATTAATCCCATAAGTGAAATCAGGAGTGGGATCACCTATAAAATCTCGATCATCATTATTGATAATGCCATCTTCATTTATGTCTTTAAAACGAATATCTCCAGGAGCAGTATTTTCATTTTGGAAAGCATGCGCCTCAACTTCTTGTTGGTTTTGAAATAGTCCATCCGTTACATATCCAAAAAAGGAAGCAATGGGATTGCCAACTTCTGTTCTGGCAACAGCACCTGCGGAAAACACATTACCCGTTGTAATAGGTTCTCCCCCTTCCCCCAAACTTATGACATCAGTTGATACAAAAGCGATATTTCCACCAACACTATATTTAAATGCTTGATCTCTGTTTCTATAGGATAAAGATAATTCTATCCCTCTATTTTCTATTTCTCCTATATTTCTTACGGGGGCTTGTGTACCTGCTACGAAAGGAATTGGCGCAGCGTATAACATGTCAGAGGTGTTTTTAATATAATAGTCCGCTACAAAATTTAATTTGCCATCATATAATTCTACATCTAAACCAATATCTGTTTGCGTACTAGTTTCCCATTTTAAATCAGGATTCGCAGAAACTAAAGGAACGTTACCATTGGTAATAATCTCCTCCGCCCCAAAAGTATAATTTTGACCTGCGTTCACAATGGTAGAAAAACTATAATTACCGATTTTATCATTTCCATTTTGTCCCCAACTAGCACGTAATTTAAATAAACTAACTGCATCCATTGGCCAAAAATCTTCTCGATTGATAACCCAGCCTACAGAAAAAGATGGAAAATAGCCATAGCGATTATTTCTTCCAAATCGAGAAGAACCGTCTGCTCTAAAAGTGGCAGAGAACAAATACTTATTGTCTAAGTCATAATTAACTTTTCCAAAAAAGGAAAGTAAAGCAGATTCTGTTGCCCCAGCATAAGCAGTTTGAGAAGCTATTGGATCAATCGTATTGGAGATAAATGCATTTTCAGGATCATTACTAGGTAGATTCGTATTGCTACCCCCTGAAAAGTCTTGACGATTATTTAATACGGTTGACCCTAGCGTGAAGGCTACGTTATGTCGATCTTGAAAAACATCAGCGTAGGTAGCTACATTTTCCCATTGCCAGTTTCGCCAGGTATTATTTTCTAAGGAAACACTATTAATATTATTAATTTCTCCTGCTGGTGCATCGTTTAAGATGGGGTCAATACTTAGATTAAAGCTTGGCCTAAATATATCTCTAGTAGCAAAAGTGGCATCTACACTATAAACGGATCGAAATTTTATCTTTTGAGTAATGTTTACTTCTCCATAAACGGAACCCACGATTCGATGGGTAGTCCACCTATCATTGATTTGTTCAATAGCATTCAGTGGATTGGTAATATCTGTATCCGAAAAATAGGAATACGCAAAAGTTCCATCAGGTTTTCTGACAGGTGTTACAGGGTCCATATTTAATGCCCGTACTAATGGAGTGATAAATTCATTATTTTCAGGAACCAGATTTCGAGTTAAATAGGTGAAGCCTAAAGTATTACCGATTGTCAACCAATCTTTGATATTATTACGAGCATTCAAACGAACGGTATACCTTTCAAAGCCTGATTTTCGACCACCAACAATTCCATCTTGTAAAAAATAATTTCCAGATGCGGTATAACTTGATTTTTCTCCACCTCCCGTAAAACTTAATTGATGACTATAGATAGGAGCATCTTGAAAAAGAGCTGCCTGCCAATCCGTTCCTTCTCCTATTAATTCTGGATTTTGAAAATCTGAATCAGGAATGATTCCAGAATTAATATTTGCTTCATTAGATAAGATTGCGTATTCTCTGGCATTCAATAAATTCATTTGTTTCCAAGGACTTTGAATGCCATAGTAGGCATCATAACTTATTTTACCTGGTTGATTTATTTTCCCACCTTTCGTAGTAATTAGCACAACACCATTAGCACCTCTTGCGCCATAGATAGCCGCTGAAGCAGCATCTTTAAGAACATTAATTGATTCTATATCATTTGGATTTAAAAAGTCAATTCCTTCCACAGGGATGCCATCTACAATATATAAAGGATCACTATTATTAATAGTGCCAACTCCTCGAACTCTTACCGTCAATGCACTACCTGGAGAACCAGAATTTTGAGATACTTGTACTCCTGCAATTCGCCCTTGTAGCGCTTGTTCTGTTCGTAAAACAGGGGATTCTGTAATTTCATCAGAGGTTACGGTTGAAACTGCTCCACTGATCTTACTTCGTTTTTGAGTACCATATCCCACCACTACCACTTCGTCTATTAAAGAAATACTTTCTTGTAATACTATATCAATTATAGAACGATTCCCTATGCTTATCTCTTGTTCCTCATACCCTGTATAAGAGATAAGTAAAATATTATTATCGCCAGAAACCGTTAAACTATAGTTTCCATCGAAATCTGTTACTGTTCCAATTTGTGTTCCTTTGACAAGGATAGAAGCACCAATTAAGGTTTCACCAGTTGCGTCGGAAACCGTACCTGATACTTGGTTTTGTGCGAAGCTAATAAGGGAAAAAGCTAGCGATACTATTAGGGAGAGTAGAACTTTATATTTCATAAACTTTGAAGCAAATTGGTCAATTTAAAATAGATGAATGGACGAAAATATCCATTCATCTTTTAACACTATGAAACACTATTTATTTTTTTTAGTAACGACGAAATAATAAGTTGGGCAATCTAGGACGGTTTCTTTTGCCCTCATTTTTCCTTTGAAATCGGTCATAGTATCAACAATACTCCCTCTTCCAAAGGAAAACTAAGAACAAAATAACCTCGTCGAAATCATGAATTTATTCTTTCGTCGTTACTAAATTTCTATGGTTGTTAAATACAGTTTTTCCAAAGAAATGATGTAGAAAAGGCTTGACGGCTTAGCCATCAAGCCTTCCATATCGACGGATAATTATACTATCTGCCTACTTTATTTAAAAAAAAATCGTTTGAAGAACTAGGTCTAATTAATAGACAATTTCTCTACAGATATTTTATTACCAACACGAGCTTGGATGATATATAAACCATTTGTAAGATTAGAAATATCTATTGTCTCATTGGAAGATGGCTGCGATCTTACCACCAAGATTTTACCTGTAATATCATGAATACGCAACTCATCAATTTGTTCATCAGATTGAATCTGAATTTGAGAATTGGCTGGATTCGGGTAGAAGTCAAATAGCTTTTCTTGTGCCACTTCCACTCGTGTACTGGTGGTAACTGCCTGTCTTTCTAAAACGAAATGCCAGAAACCGATTCCACCAAAGTCTATATCAATCGTCATGGTATTACCATCAATTACGACAGGGTAGGTAATAGACTCAACTGCTTCTGCTGGAGACGCTAATTCTCCACCATTATGAACTTTAGCCAAACCTAAATAAGCACCCACACCATTAAGTGTAACAGTACCAGCTGCTTCATCAAATGTCCATGTTGCCGCATTAGAGCCATCATGAGGGGCAGGAGCTGCACCACAAGCTTCTGGGTCTACTCCTTGCCAAGGTTCTAACCAAGTTTCACCATCTTGAACATTCATGAAAGTGCCATCTGCATTAAACACATATTGGTCATCGAAGAAACAAGCTCTTGTTTGTACGTCAGAAGCAGCATTTGACCACCAAGAAAAATCTCCCATTGTTGGTCCAACAGCTAGTGCTTGTGCCATAGGCGCTACTTGCCATACTCCTTCTATGCCCATAGGTGCTACTTCACCACCACCACCGTCACCACCGCCAGCAATAGGTGTTCCACATACATCACAAGTGTTCCAATTAAAACAAACTTCGGAATCCCCATCGACAACTATTAATCTATTTGTAAATTCGCCTGTTGTTAAGGTACAGCTTGCACCTTCTTCAAATTGTTCTTGGATAGCAAAATTATCTAGTGTAAATTTATATTCATATGTTCCTTCTGGTATGACAACAGTCGTCGTCCAGACTCCGTCTCCGTCTTCATCGGATAAAGGATTTGCATCTCCAGACCATCCATTAAAAGAACCGCTTACATATGCTTGTGTAAAGTCGCCATTAAACCCATTCAAATCAACGCTAAAAATTACGTTTGGATCTGATACAGGTTCTACAACCTCACTATCTCCTCGTACTAAAACGAAATGCCAGAAACCGATTCCACCAAAGTCTATATCAATCGTCATGGTATTACCATCAATTACGACAGGGTAGGTAATAGACTCAACTGCTTCTGCTGGAGACGCTAATTCTCCACCATTATGAACTTTAGCCAAACCTAAATAAGCACCTACACCATTAAGAGTGATCGTACTAGCCGCTTCATCAAATGTCCAAGTTGCAGGATTTGAACCATCATGAGGGGCAACAGAAGCACCACAAGCTTCTGGGTCTACTCCTTGCCAAGGTTCTAACCAAGTTTCGCCATCTTGAACATTCATAAAAGTACCATCCTCATTGAATACATATTGGTCATCGAAGAAACAAGCTCTTGTTGTTACATCCGCTGCGCTATTAGACCACCAAGAGAAATCTCCCATTGTTGGTCCAACTGCTAGGGCTTGAGCTATAGGAGCTATTCTCCAAGTTCCTGCTAGTCCTTCTGTTTCACCAGCACCAGTTCCTTCTCCACTTGTAACTCCTTCTCCACAAGCACTACAAGTGTTCCATTGGAAACAAACCTCTGTATCTGCATCAACTGCAATTAGACGATTCGTAAAGGCACCAGTTGTTATGGTACATTCTTCTCCACCTTCAAATTCTTCTTGTGCAGCCCAATTATCAATTGTAAATTTATATTCATAAGATCCTGCCTCTACAGGAATTGTTGCATGCCAGATACCATCTCCATCTTCGTCACTTAAAGGATTGGCATCGCCTGACCAGTCATTTAGTGTACCACTTACATATACTTGAGTAAATGGTTCTGTATATCCATTCATATCCACCCCGAAATTCACATTTACAGTTGCTTCTACTACTGGTTCTGGCTCTGGCGCAGGGCCATCTGTGTCGGTAACTCTTACAAGAGCGAAATGCCAAAAACCAATTCCCCCAAAGTCAATATCTATAGTCAGATTATCGCCATCAATCACTGCTGGATAAGTAATAGAGGCTGGAGCATCGGCAGGAGAAGCAAGTTCGCCACCATTATGTACTTTGGCGAGTCCTAAATGCGCACCCACACCAGTAAGTGTAATTGTACTGGTTGCTTCATCAAAAGACCAAGTAGCAGGATTAGAGCCATCATGAGGAGCAAGAGATGCACCACAACCTTCAGGATCCATACCTTGCCAAGCTTCCAACCAAGTTTCGCCATCTTGAACATTTTGAAAAGAACCATCTTCGTTAAAAACAAATTTGTCATCGAAGAAACAAGCTCTTGTCGTAACATCCCCTGCACTATTAGACCACCAAGAGAAATCTCCCATTGTTGGTCCAACAGCTAATGCTTGAGCTGTAGGAGCTATTACCCATGTTCCTGCTAGTGAAGAAGTCTCTGATACTGGTGCTGCTTCGGTAACTTGTTCAAAAACAAAATGCCAAAAGCCAATTCCACCAAAATTAATATCAACGGTCATTGTATTCCCCTCAAATACTACTGGATAGGTAATAGAGGCTGGCGCATCTGCTGGAGAAGCAAGCTCTCCACCATTATGCACTTTAGCCAAACCTAAATGTGCTCCTACTCCAGAAAGAGTTAGTGTGCCTGCAGCTTCGTCAAAGGACCAAGTAGCAGCATTTGACCCATCATGAGGGGCAAGTGAAGTACCACAACCCTCAGGATCCGTACCTTGCCAAGCTTCCAACCAAGTTTCACCATCTTGGACATTTTGGAAAGAACCATCTGCACCAAAAACAAATTTATCATCGAATAAACAAGCTCTGGTTGTAACATCCCCTGCACTATTAGACCACCAAGAGAAATCCCCTTGAGTAGGACCAACAGCTAATGCTTGCGCAGTAGGTGCCAACTGCCAGGTGGTTCCTGCTAAGTCTGTTTGGCTATATAAGCTACTTGTGAATAATAATAGAACTAAAAATTGTAAGTTTTTTATCATAATCAAAGCGGTTTCCCTTTTAATAGAAGGATTATTGAAATACTACTTTAAAACCATACACTTTTTAGAACAGAGAGCAGAGCAGCGAGAATAGAGACACCATCCGTTTAAAAAACTACGATCATTCATTGTTTGTAAACGAAATCTATCTCTATTCTCTGTTCTCGCTTCTCTATTCTACAAGTTGTAGGGTTTTAATAAATACTACATTGAATTTTTTCAATCTAATACCATGCATGACTTTATTTTAAGAAAATACAGCTATGTGTAGAATTTTCTACGGTATAGAAGGAAATAATGAAACAAAATTAGGTCAAAGAGTTTATATAAAAGAATTTGCCCATACATCACAACTACTACAATAGCTTTAAAATGTTAAATTTACTACATCTTTACTACTACATTTGATGTTTTTTGTTAAATTGAGCAATATTCTATATTAAAAATATAAAAAATAGTAAAATTTTTATATGAGCATTCATGTTTCGATAAAATCACATTGGTTCTTTGACAATTTTGCAAAAAGTAGCTTAGACCTCTGGTCTGAGCAACCTACTTCCATGCAGAACTATCCTATTAAATAAACTATATAAAAGCAACTGCTTATTTCATTGTTACCAAGATTGAAAAACCGCCCTATTCATAAAAAGATTAGCACTACCATAGCTATTAGTTTCCTCTGTCTTTTATCGATAGCTGGCCAATCGACTAATATAGGTACGCCCTTTATTACCAATTATCTAAATAAAACCTACGAAGCAGGTACTCAGAATTGGGATATTCAACAACATCCCAATGGGTTTATGTTTTTTGCCAATAATAATGGTTTACTTCAATTTGATGGTATTAATTGGACTATTTTTCCATTAGCGAATAAAACGATTGCTCGTTCTTTACACATTACTCAAGATGAACGGATCTATGTAGGTGGGCAAGGAGAATTTGGCTATTTCGAACCAAATGCTAATGGTCTTCTAATTTTTCATTCTTTGGTGAATTTAATTCCAGAAGAACATGCAAACTTTGCAGATGTTTGGGATATAATTGCAGTAGATGAAGTATTATATTTTAATGCTTCTAATAAAGTATTCAAATATGATGGGAAAGAAATCATAGTTTTTAATGAAGGAGTCATTGATTTTTTAGGGGCAGTAGATCAGCAGATTTTGGTTAGAAATGAAAAGGGGCTCCATGAAATCATTAAGGATCAACTAGTCTTAGTAAATGGTGGAGATAAATTTGATAAATATATTATAAATCACGTCACTAAGATTGATGAGGAAGCCCTCCTTTTTTCGACCCTACATAATGGTCTACTTATTTTTAAAAACCAAGAAATAAAACAATACAACGAAGAGGGGCTTTCTTTTTTTACTCAAAATAAAATTCATTGCAGTGAGGATTTAGGAAATGGTCAATTAGCAGTTGGTACGGCTAATGGAGGTTTAGCTATTGTAGAAACTAATGGAGCATTCTCTTACTTACTTGATAGAACTAATGGATTGCAGAATAATCATGTATTAAGTGTTTATAAAGATAGAGGAAATAATCTTTGGGTAGGCTTGAATAATGGTATAGACTATATAGCTATTAACTCTCCTTTTACGAAATTGATGCCCGATCAGGAGCAGGAGGGAACGGCTTATGCTGGCAAAATTTTTCAAGAAGCGCTCTATTTAGGAACTTCTAAAGGTGCTTATATTCGTCCTTGGAAAAATTATTACAACCCGCTGGAAGAGAATAACTTTAAACTAGTAAAAGGAACAGAAGGACAGGTTTGGGGATTGGATCTAGTAGAGGAAGACCTTTTTATGGGACATCATAATCTAGGCTTAATTATAAATAAACAAGAACAAATTATTTCTAACACCTTAGGTAACTGGAAACTAGTTCCTCTGGTCAATCATCCTCAATATTATTTATTGGGAACCTATGAAGGTCTAGTCTTATATCAAAAGAAAGGAAAAAGTTGGAATAGAATAAGACAATATGATGCATTAAAAGAATCGTGTAGAATTATTGAACAAGATAAACTTGGTAATATATGGATTGCTCATCCTTATAGAGGGATTTATAAAGTTCAATTAAAAGAAGATTTAAGCACAATTAGCGTGAAGTTGTATGGCCAAGAAGATGGATTACCAAGTAATAATTTAAACCATGTATTTGAAATAAATAAAGAAATAATCTTTACAGGAGAAACAGGAGTTTTTAAGTATGATGCGATTACTGATCGTTTTTCTCCCTATCAAGAATTGGCTAATTTAATAGGTGCTAATGAACATGTTCAACGATTCTTTGAAGATCCAATTGGCAATATTTGGTTTGCTACAAACAATGAAACAGGGGTATTAAAAATAGACGATAAAGGCATTACCAAATCCTTTTCTAAAGTGGTATATCCACAGCTTAGAAATAAACTAGTTCGTGGCTTTGAGTTAATTTATCCGTATGATAAACACAATGTTTTTATTGGTGCCGAAAAGGGGTTTATTCATTTTAATCCATCAAAAAAAACAAGTGATCCGATTGCAGATTTTGCAACTACCATTGTAAAAGTAGTTACCACTAATGTTAGGGATAGTGTATTAATTTATGGACAATATAATGAGCATCAAGACCAATTAAAGACAGCTCTTTCTTATAATAACAATGCATTGCGTTTTAGTTTTGCCTCCACCAATTTTGAAACCCAACAAGATCTTCAGTTTGCGACTAAATTAGAAGGCTTTGATGAAAGCTGGTCGATGTGGTCTAATAAATCCGAGAAAGATTTTACCAATTTAAATTCAGGAGCGTATCGGTTTTTAGTGAAAGCAAAATCTATGATGGGAAAAGAGAGTACAATAGGAAGTTTTAGATTTAGTATTGAACCACCTTGGTATGCATCTATTTTGGCAATTGCAACTTATATCTTTTTAGGTTTTTTGTTTTTGACAGGTTTGATCTTAGTTCCACGGAGACAATTTCAAGCAGAAAAAGCACAATTAGAGTCCGCAAAAAAGAAGCAAGAGGCCAAACATTTAGAGATCGTTGCACAGAGTGAACAAAAAATTATGGCGCTTAAAAACCAGCAGTTGGAAATTAAGATAGGACATAAGAATAGAGAACTGGCCATGTCCACCATGCACTTAGTCCAAAGAAGTGAATTGATTCAACAATTGAAAGATACTATCAAAAAAGTAGCTAAAAACACGAACGATCTTGAGGCAGCGAAAGAATTGAAAAAATTAAATCGATTATTAAACGAGAACACGCAACTTTCAGAAGGCTGGGATCAATTTGCCCATCATTTTGACCAAGTGCATATTGATTTTCTGCAAAAAATACGAGTAAAATATCCTCAATTAACAGCCAATGATGAGAAACTCTGTGCGTATCTGCGTATGAATTTATCCACTAAAGAAATAGCTCCTTTAATGAATATTTCTATTAGAGGGGTAGAAGTAGCAAGATATCGATTGCGAAAAAAAATAGACCTTCCAAGTAATGTGAATTTGAACGAATTTATGTTGAAATTTTAGACAACTTATCAAGGTAGTTGACATTCTTATTCGCCTTGGATTCTTAGAAAATAGATGCTGGTGGTGTGAGAGGATAGTTCACACAAGATAACATAATTGAACACAGAGGCGCAGAGATGCAGAGTCAGATGTGGAGAGCACATCTGACTCTGCACCTCTGCGTTCAATACCTTATTTTGCTTGCAAAATTTATTTGCGACTTATTATAAACTATAACTCTCTAAATCTAGCCACGCTGTGGCATCTACAGAGTGTCAACTATTTTTGAGCTTTGGATAAATTTGTCGAAATCTATTTATACTTATCTTCTAATGCCTTGCAAGAACTACAGAGTCCAATAGATAGACTAAAAATTTTATAGTATATTTGATTGAAATAATATATAATTATTTACCTGCAACTTTGATGCATATTTTATTTACTAATTTAAAGTAAAAATTTATTTTATTTTGTTCGCATATAACTTACATTCAATTTTTTACAGATTTTAATATTATTAAATTGTCTTTTGTTTAGGAAATTAGATATGCACCAGTGTTACAATGTTCTAGGAGTTGGCGGTCAGCAAGAAAAACAAAAAAAATCCGATAGGAAAAACAACGTAAAAAGTAATTCAATTCTTCAAAAAAAAGACTTTGGAACTTCAAAAAAATAAACATGAATCAAATTGAAAAAGATTACTCGGAATACAATTATTGGGCAAATAAAAGATTAGCTAATTGGATGGAAAACATACCTATAAACATAATAATAAGTCAGGTAAAATCAAGTTACCCATCAATATATTTTACTATTTATCACTTAATAACAACTGAAGGATATTGGCTCTCTAAAATACTGGACACAAAATATGAATTGCCGCAAATAAAGGAAGAAGCGTCAATTTTTCGAGAATTCGTACATCAATCAAGAATGTTTAATGAAGTCATACAACAATTTGGAAAAGATGACTTTAAAAGAGAAGTAGAAATGGATATTAAAGCTAAAGGTATCCAATTAAAAGGGAAATATTCCGTAACGGAATTAATACATCATTGTATGAATCATAGTACGTATCATCGAGGTCAAATAGTAACAATGGCAA
>CAYOBX010000010.1:0-14178 GCA_964402245.1 uncultured Saprospiraceae bacterium
GTGTTAATCGGGGCATTTTCTAAATAAAAGCATCGCTGAACTATAATCAACGACTATTTCGGGTTCACTTATTTTATACAAACCTTCTTCACTGATGCTATTTCCATCTAAAGCCACCGTCCAATTACCTTTTGGTATTGCTACTTTTTTCACCTCTTGACTGCCATTAAATAAGACCAAAATTTCTTTCCAAGTATCGCCACTAGCCTCCCCTTTTAATAGATAAGCTACTACTCCACTCTCTCTTACATCTAAAAAAGAAAGATTTTCTTGTATCATCTGTGCGGTAGGCATTCGAAAAGCAGGATGTTTTTTTCGCAATTTTATTAACTGCTGATGGTACTTTACCACCTCTGGGTATTTAGATTTTCTTGACCAATCAATCTGATTGATGGAATCTGGAGATTTATAGGAATTTTCTACTCCATCTTTGGTACGTAGTATTTCTACCCCTGCATGTAAGAAAGGAATACCTTGGGAAGTGAGTACAATGGTATTAGCTAAGATATGCATCCTGATACGGTCTGCTTCGGAGATATTAGGTTGAGAATTTAGTAAGCGATCCCACAAAGTGTGGTTGTCATGACAAGAGGCATAATTGATTGTTTGACTAGGATGTTTGGCCCATGGTGCATTAGAATAATTGACTTTACCATAATCTATTTGAGGATGGGAGGTAGCCGCTACAATTCCGAATTTTATACTTTCTTCAATTCCTTTTTTACCACTTACAAATCCCGTATCTTCATGAGAGAAAACCTGCCCTTTGATTGCATCTCTCATATCATCACTAAAAGCAGCGACTCTTTTCATTTGATTCACTTGCTTCTTTACAGCTCTTTGCGCTTCTGGTAATGGCGAATCTCCTCCTGTCCAGCCTTCTCCGTATACAAAAATAGTGGGGTCTATTTCATATAGTGCTTCTGTTATCTGGTTCATTGTTTCCATATCATGTATCCCCATCAAATCAAAACGAAAGCCGTCTATATGATATTCCTCCGCCCAATATTTAACAGAGTCAATCATAAATTTCCGCATCATCGGACGCTCTGAAGCTGTTTCATTTCCACAACTAGAGGCATCAGAAAAATTACCTTTTGCATCCTGCCGATAATAATACCCTGGAACTAATTGGTTAAAATTAGAAGCTTCTGTACGTCCTGTGTGATTATAGACTACATCCATTATTACCCTCAATCCATTTTGATGTAATGCTTGAACTAATCTTTTAAATTCTCGAATTCTAACTGCCCCATCTTCTGGATTAGTAGCATAGCTTCCTTCTGGCACATTATAATTTTGGGGATCATATCCCCAATTATATTGATTGTCTTGTGGTCTACTTTCATCGATAGTAAAAAAATCATAAGAAGGTAACAAATGAACATGCGTGACTCCTAATGATTTAATATGGTCTAACCCAGTTGATAGACCTTCTGCATTTTGGGTGTTTAATTCTGTTAATCCTAAAAATTGACCTTTATGTTGAATCCCTGAATCTTCATGAATAGAAAGGTCTCGTACATGCAATTCGTAAATAATTATATCCGTAAATTTCTCTAAATGGGGTCTTGTGTCATTTTCCCAATTGATCGGATTCGTTTTGTCAAAATTTATAATATGACCTCGCTGTCCATTCGTACCTACGGCTTTAACATATGGATCAGGTACTTCTGCTTTCCATTTTCCTAATACTTCTGCTTGAAAAGTATAATATCTTCCAATCAAATCTTCATTGATGGTTATTTCCCAGACTCCTTCATGTGATTGACTTAAATATAAAGTACGCTCTAATTCATCTGCTATAGTAGCTGAATATAAATTTAATTTAATTTGGCTAGCTGAGGGTGCCCATACCTTAAAATTAGAAGCTACAAGCGTATAGGTCAATCCTAAGTCATTTCCACAGTAAGTCGGGTAATTCGTATAATATAGCTCTGTAGATAAATTTTTTTCCCTCATGTCTACAAGTGAATTGTTATGTAGTTAAAGGCAAATATAATATAAATTGAAATGCATGTGATTCAATATCAGCCTATTAGCTTAAAAAACAAAAAAACAAGTCATCGCTATATTTTAAATATATTCTATATAGTTATAAAAATGCTGTCACAAAAATAAAAAAACCTGCAATTTTAAAAAGCATATTTAATATACATTTGTAAGCAACTCCTAGCAGCTAAGTCTACTTTAAATTTCCCTCTTTCCCTCTTTCCCTCTTTCCCTCTTTCCCTCTTTCCCCTCAATACATTCCTTAATTTCAATTAATAGTTTCATTATTTATAAAATTAATACCCTACCTATTTGTAGGATATTATAAACATATATGTTCCTCGAACAGATAGTCGATCCCCTCCAATACACAAATCAAATTTTTTTTTCTTTTTACAACTTTTAATACCATGCAAAAAATAATTCTACTTTACTGCTTTATGCTGATAGGCACTATAGTAAATGCACAATCCCCTCTATACATTATTGACTTTGAAAAAGATGAGCCAATATTCAATTTTGTCAATGAACAAGTAACAGAGGTTACTGGAAATGTACTAGAAAATACGGATGAAAGAGCAGAAGCTGGTTTTGGATATAAAATTACAATGACCATTTCTGGTGGCCCAGAAGGTAGTACACCGATCAATTACTTAACAGCAGACAACAGCGGTCCTGCTTTTGCCACAGGAGCCTCTAAATTTCATGCTAGTGGAACTAAAATCAGGGAGCAATTCGGTGGCGCAGCAGCATTATCTTTTGCTTTTCTTGGTAGAGAAAGAAATGGTGATGATGTTACTTATTTAAGAGATCCTAGCTCTAATATGAGGTTTACTTTAGAATTAGATAATGGAGACGATTTAGAGAATGTCACTTACATTTTAGGAGATATGGATTATGCTTTTGAAAATACTGATCCTGCCAGTCCATGTTTTGGTCCTACTGATAGTGATAATTATACCTGTCGATTCTCTTACATTGATCAAATTACAGTGATTTCAGGTTTTGGTAATAATGAATATACATTTGAAGATCCAACAAAGATCTTTCAAGAAGGGGTTACGAATGCAAATATCAGAAATACACCCGAAGCTGGGAGTCGCCGAATGGAAGGTGATGTTTTCTACGCAAATTTTCCAGACGCAAATGGTGACAAAAAAATAGATTTTGAGGATGACGGAAGAATACCTGGCGTTGATGGAAATGGAAATATTACTGTATATAATCCCGGAAATATCGGTACACAAATTATATTTGATTACGATGATCCTGGCTATGGATTAGCATCAGATCCAGATGGATTTCATGATTTTGATGCTTTTAATCAAGTAATGTCGTTTATGACAGGAATGACTTTCGGGAGTTGTAAACCATCTTTATCACAAGTGGATGCAGATATTAATCCAGGAGAGTCGGCTTGTATTACGGTAAGTACTGCTACTGCTAGTACCTTTACTGTTTCTCCAATGACTGGTGTAAGCCAAAGTGGACAGAACCTTTGCCTACGTCCTACACAAACTACTACCTATACAATTACATCTGGAGACGCTGGATGTGCAGAAACTGTACAATTTGAAGTTAGAGTTTGGAGTGAAGCCACTGTCCCTACAATGAGTCAATGGGGTTTAATGATCTTTGGGCTATTAATTTTAAACATCGGTTTAATATTTATTCGAGAGCAAGAACAACTTCTTGCAGGAATTACTAAATAACAACATATCTTCGATGAAAATCTAGCATTTCTGGTTATGATAGCATCTGTATCAGTAATGTTCAAATTTGTTAAAAGTATACAAACATTTATCGCCGACTTGATTTAATCAAGTCGGCTTTTTTTATATAGTTAAGTAACGACAAAAGAATAAGTTGGTCATTTTGACGAGGTTATTTTGATCTCAGTTTTTCTTAAAAAATCCTTGCATAGCAGGGCTACGGAAGTATTTTTTAAGGATAAAAAAGCGATCCCGTAGTGACCTCTTTCTTTTATTTTTATTATTCAGTCCTATCTCTATTTCGACCTACCAAGAGTATCTTTAATATTTTCGCTTCCTGCTTTTTGTTACTCTACAAATTTTCAAAAAAAATAAACTTTAAATTTAATTATTTAATATTCAATAATTAATGCTACACAAATATCCGTCATACTCTTAAAACAGATATAATGTATAGCAGTTTATTGATTTTATATTGTCACAGTGATAGCTGAATTTGTAATTTATTTTTTCATATACGTCTTATATTGCTACATATTTAGTCCATTATTACTACCTTAATTAACTACGACTTCCCCTCATCCCCTACCCAATACATTTTTGAATAGTGCTTTAGTTCTACTTTGGGACTACTTTAGCAGAACAGAGAGTAGAGAAGCGAGAGCAGAGATAAAATACGTTTCCAAATAACGAAATTTCGTCGTTTTAGTTGAATGTATCTCTATTCTCTGCTCTCGCTTCTCTGTTCTATTCTAAAGTACCAAAGTAGAATTAGTAACGACAAAAAAATAACTACCCCATTTGGACGGCTTCTTTTGCCCTCATTTTTCCTTAAAAAATAAGAACAAAAGAACCTCGTCCAAATGACCAATTTATTCTTTCATCGTTCCTAAAATGAATGCAAATTACTTATCATGAAAAGAAATTTTTTAATCCTCTGCTTTTTGGTGCTGTATTCCATAGCCAATGCCATGGATCCAGCGTATATCATTGATTTTGAGAAAGACGAACCTATCGTCAATATCTTAAGTGATCAACTGGTTGAAGTAACAGGTAATGTACTTACGAATGATGCTAGTAGAGTAGACGCTGGTTTTGATTACAAAATTACTTTAACCATTACTGGTGGCCCTATTGGAGGGAGTCCTATCAATTTTCTCACAAGAGATAATTCACAGAGTGCTATAGGAACTGCAGCTTCCAAATTTGATTTTGAGAAAGTTGGACGAGATATGTGCGGTGGAGATATAGCGCTTTGCTATGCATTTAAAGGTTGGGATAAAGATAATGAACAATATACTTACCTTAGAGACACTAGCTCAAAGATGCGTTTCATTTTAGAATTTGATAATAATATAAGTTTAGAAAATATCACTTATACGCTTGGAGATATGGACTACAATTTTGTTGGTAGTGAAGGCTCTACTTGTGAAGGGATTGGCGAATCTAATAATTATGGTTGTCGATATTCTTATATAGATCAAATTGAAGTAATCTCTGGTGCAGGTAGCAATGAATATAGTTTTCTTGACCCATCTATGATTCAAGTGACTAGTACAGATAAATTTTATGCAAAATTTCCTGATGTCAATAATAATCAACGTGTAGACGAACAAGGTGATGGACGGATTCCTGGAGATAACGACTCTGGAAATATTAGTATTTATAATGCTAATAATATTGGGAAACAAATCATTTTTGATTACAATGATCCAGGCTTTGGTTTAGATAATGATCCAGATGGATTTCATGATTTTGATTCTTACAATCAATTAATGTCTTTTCTCACTGGAACGACTTTCGATGCAGTAGAGTGTAGCATGTCTGATATTGATGTAGCCATACAGGATGATACTTATCCGTTTACATTATTGACTGCCTCCACTACTGTCAATAGCAATAGAACGCTTACTTATCAATGGCAATCTAGTACTATAAGCTGTGAAGAAGGCTTCACTGATATTTCAGGGGCAACAGCAGTTAGCTATTCTCCATCTAATCTTTCAGCAGCAACATATTACAGAGTATTAATTACAGAACACGCTGGTAATGAAGCTGTTTGCACAAGCCCTTCTCCTTGTGTACCTTTAGGTTTTATTAGCGGATGTATACACGAAGATATAAATAGAGATGGAAACAAAGATGAATTAGACACCGCTATGGAAGGGATAAGCATTGGACTTTATCATTGTGGTGATACGGATAATGCCATTGCTACTAGTAGTACCGATGAAAATGGTCAATATAGCTTTTATGGATTGGCCAATGGAAATTATATCATTCAAACTACTATTCCTGAGGGATATATTACCCCTATTCAGTCTTCTATTGATTCTGAAGGATATACCTCTTGTATTGCCGTAAATGATGGTTCAGGAAGTGACAATTGTGAAGTTATTTTAGGTGTCTGTAAAGAAATTATATTACCAACTACACAGGCAACTATTACGACTGGTAATGAATTTTGTATGCCAATTGAAAATGCCAATTTATATAGTTGGTCTCCAACAGTTGGTGTAAATTGTACAGATTGTGAAGAAGTTTGTTTTTCCCCATCTCAATCAACAAACTATACTGTTCGATGGAAAGAGTCCTCTATCTACAATTGCGCTCATATTGCGGAATTAACCATTAATATTGATACCCCTCCTCTTCCAGGGCGAGATCCAGAAGTCATTCCTGCTCAAGTAGGAGATTTGGTTTTTGAAGATTTAAATAAAGATGGTATCCAAGATGATGGAGAACCAGGTATACCCAATGTTACAGTGAAACTGCAAGATCCAATGGGAAATACACTAGAAGAAATGCTTACAGATGAAAATGGTAATTATAGATTTACAGTAGTGGCACCTAATGGAATGTATAAAATCATGTTTAATACCCCTAATGGTTTTGAGCCAACTCAACAATCTGGTGATGCTGCTGATAATGATGGAGAGGATTCAGACAATGATCCTCAGATGAATATGACTGATCTATTTTTCATTAGGCCTGGAGACAACATTACAACTATAGATGCTGGTTTTTTCGTTCCTGATCCTATCCCAGCTCAAGTAGGAAATTTCGTTTTTGAAGATTTAGATAAGGATGGTATTCGGGATAATGGAGAACCAGGTATTCCTAATGTTACGGTAAAACTTCAAAATGAAGACGGTGTAACATTACAAACTACCACTACAGATGAAGATGGAAAATATAACTTCATAATTCTTGTTGCAGATGGTTTTTACAAAGTCATGTTTAATACTCCTGATGGTTTTGAACCAACAGTTCAATCTGGCAATGCTTCAGATGGTGGTGTAAATGACTCAGATAGTGACCCAACTACTAATATGACCGAATTATTCCTAGTGAATGCTGGTGACAATATTTCTACTATTGACGCAGGTTTCATTATTCCTGCTCCTATTCCTGCAAAAGTTGGTGACTTTGTTTTTGAAGACTTGGATAAAGATGGTATTCAGGATATTGGAGAGCCAGGCATCCCTAATGTTACTGTACAAATACAAGATGCTGATGGAAATACTATAAATAGTATCTTAACAGATGAAAATGGATTATATGGTTTCAAGATTGATGCACCTGATGGTCAATATAAAATCATGTTTAATACCCCTATTGGTTTTGAACCTACCACCCAATCTGGTAAGGCCACAGATGGAAACGGAGAAGATTCAGATAACGATCCTCTTACTAGTATGACGGAATTCTTTCCTGTTAAGCCAGGGGATAACATTCTTACTATTGATGCAGGTTTCATTATTCCTGACCCTATCCCAGCTCAAGTTGGCGACTTTGTTTTTGAAGACTTAGACAAAGATGGTGTTCAAGATAATGGAGAGCCAGGTATTCCTGATGTTACGGTGAAGTTACAAGATCCTGCTGGAATTACCTTACAAACCACTATTACGGATGAAGATGGTCGGTACAGTTTCACCATCAATGCTCCAGATGGTTTATATAAAGTCATGTTTAATACTCCTGATGGATATGAACCTACAGAGCAGTCTGGCACCCCAATAGATGCTGGTGGAGATGATTCAGACAACGATCCATTCACTAGTATGACAGATTTATTTCCTGTAAATTCTGGTAATAATATTCCTACTATTGATGCAGGCTTTATTAGAACTATTACTACAGTCAACTCTGATCGTGATCCAATAACTGAGCCTACAGATGTAGCAAATGAACCAGCGCCAGCATGTGGCATAGGTGTCAATCTTACAGAAACAGATATTTATGAAGGAGAGGAATCGTGTATACTTGTATCTAATGCAATTAATTTTGTGGTCTCTCCAAGCATTGGAGTTAGTCAAAATGGAAGTAATTTATGTTTAAGTCCAACAGAGACTACCACCTATACTATCACTTCTACAGATCCAGGATGTAATGACCAAGTTCAAGTAGAAGTAAGAATTTGGAATGAAGCCTGTAATATTTCTCTTTCAAAAACAGAAGGAGATATTTATGCAGGAGAACAAGTTTGTCTCACAGTCACTGGTCTAACTAATTATTCGGTTAGCCCTTCAAATGGAGTAAGCCAAAGTGGAACCAATTTATGTTTAAGTCCAACAACAAATACCACTTATACGATTGCTTCTACAGATGCAGGATGTACCGAATCTGCTCAAGTAGAGGTAAGAATTTGGAATGAAGCAGCAGTACCAACAATGAGCCAGTGGGGATTAATGATCTTTGGCTTATTAGTTTTAAATATCGGACTGGTATTTATTCGTAAACAAGAACAAATATTAGCAGGGGTAAGGTAATCACCTTATCATTTCCATAAAAGATTTCTCCTGATAGTATAATAAGCTTTATAAATAGAAAACATGCTCCGAGTCTTCTTGCTATGCAAGAAGGCTCTTTTTATATAAAGAACTATTCCATTAAAAAAAGGACAATCTAGTAACAAGCCTTACTATTTATTAGTAAATAAGTAAAAAGGTATGCATTGCTCGATGCCTTTGGCATCTCGCAATAGGTTCTTTTGGAGGTGACGATTTAAAAAATTGGTTTCGAAAAATCAATTTTTTAAATCGTTACCTCCCAAAAAACATTCTGCCGAACTTGCGAAGCAAGCAAGGCATGCTTGAATCTATTATTTATGATAGCCTACTCTTTTACTATTTTAGACTTATATTTGTCAATAAAAGAATATTCGTTCATCATTTATATTTTATAGAATGAGTTTAGTTGAATTAAAAGTACCAGCAATTGGAGAATCCGTAACCGAGGTAACCTTATCTAAATGGTTAATTGGTAATGGAGATTATGTGAATTTGGATGATCCTATTTGTGAATTTGAATCTGATAAAGCCACTCTTGAATTTCCTGCAGAAGCCGCTGGTCAATTAGTTTGGGTAGCAGCGGAAGGCGATGACTTAGCAATTGGGGCAGTAGTCGCTAAAATAGATACTAGTGTTGTAGCAAAGACAACTAGTACAACTTCAGCACCTACTCCAGAAGCAAAAGCGCCTGTTGCCGTGGCAGCAGCTTCTAATGGTGGAGGCATCGTAGAAATGTTTGTTCCTACCATTGGAGAATCCGTAACGGAAGTAACCTTGTCTAAATGGTTAGTTGGAAATGGAGAGCAAGTGAATTTAGATGATCCAATTTGCGAATTTGAATCTGATAAAGCCACTCTTGAATTTCCTGCAGAAGCAGCTGGTCAATTAACTTGGGTCGCAGCGGAAGGCGATGATTTAGCAATTGGTAGTTTAGTCGCAAAAATAGATACTAGTGTAGTCGTCAGTAATGGCACTGCCAAACAAACGGCCGCAGCTCCTGTTTCTACTACTACTGCTAGTTCTGCAGCTGGACATCCATCCCCAGCAGCAGCTAAGATATTAAGAGAAGGCAATGTTGCTGCTTCTACTGTATCAGGTAATGGAAAAGATGGACGTATTACGAAAGCTGATGCACAACAGGCCGTAGCTAATAAATCAAATGCTCCGGCACCCGTATCTAAAGCAGCTGCACCAAAAGCAGCAGCCGTAGCTGCATCGTTAGGACTAAGTACTAGTTTCAGTAGAGATACGAGACGAGAGAAAATGAGTAGAATGCGTAGAACCATTTCTAAGCGACTAGTCTCTGTTACTCAAAATACTGCTATGTTAACTACTTTTAACGAAGTAGATTTATCGGCTGTAATGAAATTGCGAAAGCAATACCAAGAACAGTTTGTTGCTAAGTATGGAGTAAAGTTAGGATTCATGTCTTTATTTGCTAAAGCATGTTCCAAAGCTTTAATGGAAATACCTGCTGTAAATGCACATATTGATGGCGATCATTTGATCTACCATGATTTTGTAGATATTTCTTTTGCAATTTCAACGGATACTGGATTGGTAGTGCCTCCTATTAAGAATATAGAGTCTTTAAAATTTCATGAGATAGAATTGAAATTGAAGGAATTAGCCGTTAAAGCAAGAAGTGGTAAGTTAACTATGGATGAAATGACGGGTGGTACTTTTGCCATTACCAATGGTGGTGTTTTTGGCTCTATGATGAGTACACCCATTTTGAATGCACCACAGTCTGCTATATTAGGAATGCATAATATCATTCAACGTCCAATAGCGGTAAATGGAGAAGTAGTTATTCGACCAATGATGTACTTAGCCTTATCTTATGATCATCGAGTGATTGATGGAAAGTCTTCTGTTACCTTCTTAGTCAAGGTGAAGGAATTGTTAGAAGATCCGACTTCTTTGTTGTTGGATTTGTAATAGAAGTTTTATTCGTTTAAAACTAAAAAAGTGTCGGACTCGCGTAGAATCCGACACTTTTTTTATTGAATTTAGTATTCTTAACTAAACATCTAATTGTCAACATTTAGGCGGGTGGCTCATCCAAAAACTGTTTGACTGGAGACGAGGAAATATGCCACAGAATAAATTCTGTGGTACAGGTTACGGAATGAATTCCGTGTTACAGGATTCATCTAAAAACAAGAAACAGAAGGCGGGCGAGCAATGGCGAAAAACGTGGAGTCTAGCTTGTGCCAGTGGTACAAAGAGAATTAGCAAAAGCCAGTCTTACTAAGTTAACAAAAAAACAAACTACGTATCATCCAACTCATCTATTTCCACATTCACTAAAGAATCAACTAATTGATTCCGTTTCACAAAATTGCACCAAGTACATCTAGGTTTACCACAACCTGTGTAAAAATCTTGTGCTTGAATTTTCTGATAGACTTCTGTCACTAAATCTTTTACTAAAGCGGCATCCTTTGAGGTGATGTTAATTTTCTTGGAGGCTAGTTTTCCATTTGGGCCAGGATCCATATAAAATATTTCTCCTGATTGAACGATAGTTTGTTCTAATTGCTGACTTTCTACCAACAATTTATAAAAAACCAATTGCCGCCAATAATGCCCTCCGTGTGGATTCTGCTTAGTCGGTTTTGATAACTTAGAACCCGTATGACTTCCTGTTTTATAATCAACAATATGCGCTTTATGGTTTTTAAAATATTCAATTTTATCAACCGTACCTACTACGGGCACGCCTTCGATTGTTGTATTTCTGATGCTCAATTCTGCTTTGGTTTCTTTATGCCAGTGAGGAAGATGTTCGGTGTATATTGTACTCAGATTAGCACGTCCTAATGCTAATCGACGTTCGTATTCACTATCTGTAAAATAGCCAATTTGTCGTTTCATTTCGGTATTAAAATAACCTAAAACATGTTTAAGCGCAGGAAATTCTTTAGTTTCAGAACGGCGCATTTTTTCAAATAAAATCATCAATGCATAATGCATAGCGGTACCATAAGCTGCTGCCTCAGAATTGATACTTGGTATTTTTAGAACGGATTCATAATAGAAAGTCAATGGACATTGAAGATACCGATTGAAGGTGGATACACTTAACTTAAAATCTTTTAGTAAGTCCGTCACCAATGCTTTCTCCAAAGGAGCGATAGCAGGTGCTTCCGTTTCTAACAACAAGGTTTCCAAACTATCAACTAAGTAGGTAGCATCTACTTCTCGTTCTTCTACTTCAATATCATATCCCGCAATAATTTCATCTATAAACTGAGTTTGTTGAAGAGGTTTATTTACGTTGTTTGTTTGACTATAAGAAATATATAGATATTCTTTAGCGCGCGTCATTGCCACATAAAATAATCGCCGTCTAGCTTCTAATGCATCTTCTTCTCCCGAAAAAGTTAAGGTATCAGGTAAAGCAAATTGAAAAGGAGATTTCTTGCCAGGTTCCCAATAATCCTTCACCCCATCTATTACAAATACGCAATCATATTCTAATCCTTTTGCACTATGGGCAGTCACTAAATGTACGCCCTCCTCTACCTCTACAATTTTTTCAATGGCAATTGCTATTCTATTAGCATCCATCTTTTGCAGGACCTCTAATAAGCCTCGCAATTTCATTCTTGGTTTACGATCTATTTCTATTTTTACAAAATTAAGAAAGGTATTGAGTACTTGTAAATACCAAGACTTTTCTGCTTGTGTCAGTAGGTATCTCAATAATCCACTTCGATTAATTAGTCGCTCTAGAATGCTAATTAAAGGTAAGTTTCTATACTCATAAATAATAGAGGTAGATAATTGCGAAAATCTTTGGAAGGGTTCCGCATTTTCCAAATTCAAAGAAGATAATACGGTTTCATCTGCGATTACATCTCTCCAAAGAACTGCCTCTTTTTGTTGAGCAATATAACGACTCACTTTTATTATATCAGCAGGTTTTGTTTCTAAAAAATTAAGATTCAAAATCTGGAACAATAAGTGTTCCCCTTTGTAAATATTGTTATACTCTAAGTGGATATACTCTAATAATAATCGCAAATTTTGAATCATTGGTAGATCCAATATATTGACTCGTCGTTTTGTTTGATAAGGGATTTTTTGTTTTTCAAATAAATCAATTAAAGTTCTAGCCTGCTTATGACGAGCGTAAATGATCGCCATTTCATTTAGCGGCATACCGTCTTCTTGTAATTTTTTTATTGTTAACAATATATCTGTTTCCTCTTGTATCCGATTAGGGTAAACTCTGATGACAGGTACCACTTTGGTTTTTCGTTGATCTGGATTTGAAGCAAGAATTGTTTTATCAATATTCAGTTCACTAGCAATCCGTTTTTTATTTTGATCAATTAATACTTTGGAAGTATCCAAGATGGCTTGAGAAGAGCGGTAATTATTTTTTAGAAAAACTAATTCAATATGATTTTTATACTGTTCATGGAAATCTAAAATATTTTTTAGTCTAGCTCCTTGAAATTCGTAAATTGATTGGTCATCGTCTCCGACAATAAAAATATTAGGGTTTTCCCAATACTGAATCAACAATTGTAGGATCGCATTTTGAGCACCACTAGTATCTTGAAATTCATCAACCATTAGATAGAGGTACTGCTCTTGGTAATACCTCAATAATTTTTCATACCGACCAAATTCTTTGATGACCCACAAGATCATATCCTCATAGTCATAGCGTCGATGCTGTCTCAACAAAGTAGTATACCGCTCAAATAGTACTGCTGCCTCCCATAGTCTTTCCATCTTCTCTTTAACCAACTGTAACTTACCTTCTTTAATATCGCCTTTCTTATACCTCCCTGATTTAACTTTATAAATAAATTCAGGTCTACTAGGTAAGCCCTCCAAATACAATCGAATACGCTCCTGTAAATAGGTAGCCGTCCAATGCTCTTTCTTCATCATCTGAAAAAGATGATGTAGATGTTTTTCATAGAAATAAATATCTCGCCGCCCTCTTTTCAAAGGATGCGCCAATGGCAATTCATCAATCAGTTTACGAATAATCTCTACTCGTTCTAATTCGCTCAATGGCTCCAATTGCTGAATGCCAAATAGTTCTAAATTTTCTTGAATAACTTTATTACAAAAAGAATGGAAAGTATAGATATGAACTTTGTGTGCTTCTGGACCAATAAACTGTAAAAGGCGTTCCCGCATGGCGTGCGTCCCCGCATCCGTAAAAGTCAAGCAGAGGATATTATTGGGTTGTGTATCTGTCGACATCAAGATACGCCCAATACGGGCAGAAAGGATGTGTGTTTTGCCTGTACCTGGCCCAGCGACCACTAATACAGGCCCTTCTATCTGGTCAACAGCTTGTCGCTGTTGCAGATTTAGGCGCTTCAATTCTTTTAGAAACGCTTCATTATATTCGATTAATTGATTTTTTCCTTTTGCCAAGTGGATTGGATTGAATTTGTTGGCAAGATAGGGCTTTTGTTTTAAATGATGAATGAGAAATGATGAATGATGAATTCTTTGATGTTGACCTCTTTTAAATGATGAATGAGAAATAATGAATGATGAATTCTTTGATGTTGACCTGTTTTAATGTTAAAATGATGAATGCAATGCGTCAACATCAAGTGATTCATCATTTCTCATTCATCATTCATCATTCATCATTCATCATTTCTTCAACATCTTAAATTCTGACAAATCTAATTCAA
>CAYOBX010000010.1:14278-23963 GCA_964402245.1 uncultured Saprospiraceae bacterium
TCATTCATCATTCATCATTTCTTCAACATCTTAAATTCTGACAAATCTAATTCAAAGCCTTCTAATACATCTTCCCCTGATAACTTATTATCAAAACCCGCTACTATTTCTTTCGTCCCATCTATTCTGTAGATATACGCTTTTTCTTTAAATGGATCAATTAACCAAGCTAAACGTACTCCGTTGGCGATCCATGTTTTCTCCATCTTTTTTTTAACCGCTGATATTTTATCACTTTTGGAACGAAGTTCTACTACAAAATCGGGTACAGTTGGGATATATTGGTTCTCTATTTCATCAGCAGTCAAAGCATCCATTTTCTCGGAAGATAACCAAGAAACATCAGGGCTTTTTGTAGAACCATCTGGTAGATTAAAACCTGTGCTTGGACTAAATACTTCGCCTCCTACATTATCTTCGCACCAATTCCCTATTCTTCGACTTAATCTTAATTCCCTAATTCCACTTCCGCCTTTAACTGGTGACATAATATTGATTTTTCCATTTTTCTCTCGCTCCATTTGTAGCTCTGGATAGAGGGTAGTTAATTCCTTAAATTGCTTTCTACTTAAGCCATCAACGGTGATACTACCTCCTAATTGAAATAATTGTTCCAGTAAAGGTGGAGATGCGAATTTGGTAGCTACTATCATATTTCTATATTTAAAATGCTATCTACTTTTACCAAAGTTACAAAATTTTGGAATAGGAATAGTCAGTTGAAATATTCTATTTATTTTAATTTTAATTCCTTACCTATCCTCTAACAATCATCTCCTCTTTTCTACGAAGCGTGATTAAACCTAAATTCATTGTTAATAAAGCAAATATCATTAAACCCCATTCTGACATGGTAGGGATGGTTGAAGTACATTGGTTACAGCTTGCCGTTGTAAAGTCTTCCGTACTAACCCCATTACTAACTGTAACGGAAGCTGGAATTGCTGGAAGTGTATAAAATTCTAACTGATATACACCAGGTGATACTTCTGGAATAGTCGTATTTACGGCAATAGGATTTCCATTCATATCTAGAAAAAATAAAAAATAAAAAATAATTAGTAATAAAAAGTGTTGTGTCAGATAAAATAGGTGACGAACAACATTTATAACAAGTTAAATGTAACTTTTTTTTTAAAAAAAACTCCTGCATAAACAAAGTCATTTATTGTGTAGAACGGCTATCCCGTTCCTCCACAAACGCCGCCCAATCCTCTATCTTATGCCCATGCTTTTTAGCCCACGCTTCGACTTGGTCCGCAGGAATGCCATACTCTTCTTCGATTTTTTGAAAAACAGATTTGGAAATTAAGGGATTGGAAAGAAGGGAGGAAGCATTCTCTATATTGACAATTTCGTCAACATCAATGCCTAAGTCTTCAAAGGTAGATTTGACTTTTTTGTAGGTTTGGTGGGAATTGGTGAGTAGCGTCAACCAATCGGTGCTGCTGCGGGTATTTAGGGTATCGCCTTCGTAGCGATTTTTGAGGTAGGCTACTTCGTCTTTGCTATATTTTAAACTAGACCATTCAAATGCTGGTATTTTGCCTTCTGCTTTGGCGACAGCTCTGTTCTTAGCAAAATAATCTGCTAGTCTACCTAATCGTTCTTTTCTAGATTTTTTTTTTCAAATAAGGTATTAGCCTCTGGTTCCGTATTTACTGCGTCTTGAGTTTTTCTTTCTTCTGTCAATTCTATTTCTTCCGTCGTTTCTACTATATGAATACCATTATTCTGTAGAACGACCATTACTAAAATACCTAGTGCAAATATTAATAAAATCCATTCAAATTTGCTGAGGATTTTTCTTTTTTCTTCTTCTGCCATGACTAGTGTTTATTTATTAAAGTATAAGTTCCCATGTACCATTCTTTAGCCATAAATGAGCAGGGCAAACGAAAAGTTCAAATCATAATATATAACTGTTAAAAGTTTGTAACTTTTATTAGACGATTACATATTATAAAAACGACTTTTCCTTAGCCATAAATGAGTAAAGTTATAAAACATTAAAAATCTACTTTTAATCGTAAATTAACTCGTCGAGAGGTCAAGAAGTTAGGCACAGCATATTGCGTACTAAATACTGTTTTTATCCAAGTATTAGAGGCTACATTTGATACTGCCATCAAATTAAACACTTCTAAACTCAACCAAGTAGATTCTGTAAAACGTAAGAATCCATTAGGTTTCTTTGCCTTACGCTTAGCATCCCAAAGGGCTAAAGCAAAACCAATATCGACTCTATGATAAGGTCTAAATCTATAGGTATTTCTAAATACTTCATTATTTCCTCGTAGTCCATAAGGTAAGCCTGTACCTACCGTAAAATTTAAATGCATTTTAAAGTTCTCTCTCCCTGGTAAATAATCTTGAAAAAAGGTAGAAAGCGTCAAAAATTGATCGGTGGGTCTTGGTACACTTGACACATTCGTACCTTCAACATCTCCTATTTCTCGAACGATATGCTGAACACCATTCAATCTTTCTCTAGCTCTTAGCAAAGATATATTAATCCAAGATTCTGCGCCTGGTACAAATTCTCCATTTATTCGCATATCTAATCCAGCAACGTATCCAGTCGCATCATTTTCTCCTGAGTATCGAATTCTTACATTATCTACATCATAGGATACCACATCCCATAATTTTTTATAATAGGCTTCTGCTATCAAACGGAATTTCTTTTTAGAAACCCGCTTCATATTAAAGTCTAGCGTGAAGCCACCTAATATATGCAAGGATTTTTGAGATAATAAATTTTCATTAACAGAACCATCTGGTCGCCTTAGCTCTCTATAAAATGGCGATTGATTGTACAATCCTGCTGCTAATCGGTAAGATATATCTTTCTTCCCTGCTGCCAGTGGCTTATACAAAAATTGGACTCGAGGAGAGACAAAAAACTCATTATTCAAATCCCAATATGCTGCGCGCAAGCCAGCCGTGATTTGCATCTCTCGACGATTTTCATCTCTAATGGTAAAGGTATTTTGCACAAAGCCTTCAAAACGATTGGATAGTAAATTATTAGTCGTTTTTAGTACATTGACTAACTGAACAGAATTAGGATCAAAAGGTAAAGAAAATCCTGCTGAGTCTAGTCGTTCCCATTCATTGATTTTATCATTGATTTCTTCTCGTTGGTATCTTAATCCCCATTGAATAAAATGACTAGAAGATTTGGCTGGATCGTCTCCTGATAATTGATATTCAATCCCTCCCTTATGTTGTATGTTCGATACATTAGAAGTTAGGAAATTTCGAGTAAATTGATGCTGCGTACCAGAGCCTAATAAACCTACAATTTCTCCAAAATTATCGCTCCCTATATCCGTATTCACTTGTCCCAATTGATAAAAACCTAAAATATCAAATCGTTCATTTTCATTACTCTGATAGGAAGAAGCCAGTAGTTTTAGATATAAAGGATTCTTTGCTCTATCTGGTAAATAGGTTAAGGATACCCCACCCATACCCGTTGTAAAATCATCCACTTCTTGTCCTTCAAAAACGGAGAATAACTCTAGGGTGAAATCAATTAAACCTAAAGCAGTACTACGTTCTACAGGTGTAAAACTGTATTCACTTCTGTTATAATTACCAATTACTCCTAATTGTAAATCTCTAGTTATATCATAAGTAAAGTAGCCTTGAAAATCTAAGAAGTTAGGAGTGTATTCTCCCTTGGTATCTAAGGAGCCTAATAAGTATTGGGTAGTTTTATATCGTCCTCCCACCAAATAACGAAATCGTCGATAATCATCTTTCCCTGCTCTAGTACTTCCTTCTAAATGAGCTGATGCCCCTAAGAAACTCATCCCCACAGAAGCTTTCGTTTTCTCTGGTCGTTTATATTGAACATCTAATACTGAGGATAATTTATCTCCATACTTAGCTTGGAAGCCTCCCGAAGAGAAGGCCAAATTGCTAATCAAATCTATATTTGCAAAGGTCAATCCTTCTTGCTGTCCAGAACGAATTAATTGTGGTCTATATATTTCGAAGTCATTGACATAGACCAAATTTTCATCGTAATTTCCACCTCTTACATTATATTGGGAACTCAGTTCTCCTCCCGTTCCGCTACTAGTACCTAATGCAATGGACGGTAGTACACTTTCTAAATTACCCGTTACGGAAGGGAGTAATTTTAATTCTGTCACTTCTTCTCTTACAATCCCTGCTTCTTCTATTTTACTTTCTGTTACTACAATTTCTAATTCTGATTCTTCGGAGACTAAACCAATATCAATTTTACGACTTTCTCCACTTAGCATTGCAGGAATCTCTGTTGATCCTACTTTAAAACCTAATCGAGAAAACACAACTGTAAATGCCTCTCCTGTAGGTACTTTTATTCGATAAAAGCCTGCTTGATTGGACTCTACGGCAATATTAGTCCCTTCCACATAGACGGTCACTAAATCTACTGGTTCGTCAGAAACTGCATCTTTGACTACTCCAAAAACGGTGGCGTCTCTTGTTTGTGCTTGTAAGCTAATGGTGGTGAGACAGATAAAGAGAATGTAGTAGAGTTGTTTCATTTATTCTATTGTTAGTATACTCGAAACAGGATAAATTACCGAAAATGAAACTTCCCAAGTCTCGAAGACTTTGTAAGTTCGATCCCGACAGACTTACAAAATCTTCAAGATTTGGGAAGTCTACTTCAAAAATAAATTCGGCAATCTATCCTGTCCGTAGTATAACACGGAATTTATTCTGTCATTTGTTCAGTCTACGGAATGAATTCCGTAGTACTGTTTACGGAATGAATTCCGTGTTACGGGAGTTCTTTTCCTATTGCCTTCATACGTCGAATCGTATCAAGCGGATCATCTGCTTTAAAAACTGCACTACCTGCCACTAATACTCGTGCTCCTGCTTTTAACAAAGCTTCCGCATTTTGTAAGCCAACTCCACCATCTATCTCTATCAGGACATTCGCATTCTTCACAATAATCATATCTGACAACCGCTGTACCTTTGGAATGGTGTTATAAATAAACTTTTGTCCCCCAAAACCAGGATTTACAGACATTAAACAGACTAAGTCCACTTCTTCGATTACATTCTCTAATACGCTGACTGGAGTGTGAGGGTTCAGTGCGACCCCTGCTTTTGCTCCTGTTTCTTTTATTTGTGCAATTGTTCTGTGCAAATGAGGACATGCTTCATGATGGACCGTTATTACATCTGCTCCTGCGGCACGAAATGTTTCTATATATTTTTCTGGCTCTTCGATCATCAAGTGTACATCAATTGGCTTATCGCAGGTCGCTTTCGCTGCTTTTAGTATAGGAAAGCCAAAAGAAATATTAGGAACAAATCGACCATCCATGACATCAAAATGCAGCCAATCTGCTTCACTTTGATTAATCATGTCCATTTGTTCTCCTAACTTAGTAAAATCAGAGGCTAGTAAGGACGGGGCAATTAAATGTGCCATATATTTAATAATGAATGAGATAGGAAGGAAATAATGATGAATGATGAATGATGAATGATGAATACGTCATGCATTCATCATTCATCATTTCTCATTCATCATTTTAAACTAGTATACTTCAAACAAACCAGCAGCACCCATTCCACCACCTACACACATAGTAGATACTACATATTTAGCTCCACGTCGCTTACCTTCTATTAATGCATGAGCAACCATTCTAGATCCAGACATACCATATGGATGACCAATAGAAATAGAACCTCCATTCACATTTAATATCTCATCTGGAATACCTAAACGATCTTTACAGTAAAGAACTTGTACCGCAAAAGCTTCATTCAACTCCCATAGTCCAATATCAGACATTTTTAAACCTGCTGCTTTCAACAATTTAGGAACTGCAAATACAGGCCCGATTCCCATTTCGTCTGGTTCACATCCTGCAACAGCCATGCCTCTGTAAGCACCCAATGGTTCTAGTCCTCGTTTTTCTGCTAATTTTCCATCCATTAGTACACAAGCAGACACACCATCTGATAGCTGACTAGCATTACCCGCAGTAATGGTACCTCCCTCAATAACGGTTCTCAAACCTGCCAAACCTTCCGCATTAGTAGATGGTCTGTTCCCTTCATCTTTTGCCAAAGTTACATCCTCGTAAGAGATCTCCTTTGTTTCTTTATTCATAATGCCTTTCACAGTCGTTGCCGCTACAATTTCCTTGTCAAATTTGCCAGCAGCTTGTGCTGCTGCTGTCAATTGTTGACTACGAAGACCATAAGCATCTTGAGCTTCTCTAGAGATACCATATCTTTTAGCTACAACTTCTGCTGTTTTTAACATAGGCATATATACATGTCTGTGTTTGGCAACTAAGGCCTTATCCAAAGCACGATAGGTATTCATCTTATCATTTTGTACCAAACTAATAGATTCAATACCCCCACCAATCACTACATCCATACCATCATACATGATTTGCTTTGCAGCAGTGGCAATTGCCATCATTCCAGAAGAACATTGTCGATCAATGGTCATACCACTTACTGTAACTGGCAATCCGCCCGCTAATGCTGCCAATCTACCCATATTGGCACCTGTAGTACCTTGTTGCATAGCACATCCCATGATACAATCTTCTACTTCCGCAGGATCAATACCTGCTCTCTTTACAGCTTCTTCTATGATCCAACCTGCCATGGTTGGGCCATTGGTGTTATTAAATGCCCCTTTATAGGCTCTACCTATACCTGTTCGGGCGGTGGAAACGATTACGGCTTCTTTCATGTTTTAAGTTTGAGGGGTCAGGGGTCAGGGGGCAAGGGTCAGGCTAACGTGATGAAACGTCATGTGTGCCTGACCCCTGACTCCTGACCCCTGACTCCTTATGAAATAAAAAATAACAAAAATAATTGTAAATAATGTTTTAAAGCACCTTTTAGGACTTTAAGTGCTTTTCCCATTTGATTTTCTACAGTTTTTACGGAAATTTCGAGGCGAGCAGCTATTTGCTTATAGGTTAATTCTTCAAACCTGGAGAGTTTAAATATTTCTTGGCATCGTGGAGGCAGTAAAGCAATTGCTTCGGCTATTTTTTCTTCTAATTCTTGGTGTAATATTTGCTCCTCTATATTATCCTCATTAGCCACAAATTCTAATACCGTTACCTCCTCTTTTTGAAATTTCTTGTTTTTTCTTAAGTAGTAGAGCGCTTCATTGACCGCCATCTTTCTCAAGTAGGCTTTAATAGAGATTTCAATCTTCAATTCGTTTCGCTTATTCCAAAATTTAAAGAAAGTGTCTTGCGCTAAATCTTCTGCAATTGCACGGTCTTTAACGATTCTAAAGACATTCTGACACAGGAAAGGATAGTACTGGTAAAAGAGTTTTTTTACCGTTGACGGATCATCTGATTGTAATAACTTTAATATTTCCTTTGGGTCCTCGTCAGCCATTCTTTTAAATTAATTAGAACAGAGAGCAGAGAAGAGAGAATAGAGACAGATTTCGTTTAGAAATAATATTTAGTCATTTTTCAAACGAAATCTATCTCTATTCTCTGCTCTCACTTCTCTATTCTATTCAAATATTTATGCGACAAAGTAAGAAAAAAAGGCTTATTTAAAAATCCAAAAGCTCAAATGTGAAATTAATGTTTCGTTAAAACATAGTAAGAGCATTCATCTGATCGTTTAAATAAGAATATGTTAACTATTCTCGTTCCTTGACCATGAGATTTGTTAAGAAATCATTGTTCTTAGTAAAAATTCATTTACCAGACAAAGTCTAGTTCGGGCAATTTTTTTCAAAAAACAAATAGTAAAAAAAAGTATTTACTTATTATTGTATTTGAAAAAAAAAGTAGACATTGGGTTTAATTTTGAATGAAAATTTTGAATTTTGAATGCCTATAAATTGTTGCCATTCAATAATCAAATTCCGCTATACGATTTTTTGTGGGATAAACGCTATCGATTGAATGATTGTCTAGAAAAAGATCAATTTAGTAAAGAAAAAAACCAATCCAATCGAATGATCTTGAATTTGTAGGACTTATTTGATACTTTTAGCAATATACTGTAATACTACTTTAATCTATCTAAAATATAATGAAGAAGAAAATCGTAGCTGCCGTACTTGCCTTTTTTCTGGGTATGTTTGGGGTGCACCGTTTCTATCTAGGTCAAATAGGACTTGGTATTTTATATTTATTGTTTTCCTGGACTGGTATTCCTGCTGCTCTTGGTATTGTGGATGGCATATTATTTTTAACAATGGATGACCAAGAATTTGATGAAAAATATAATAAGCATGTTAGACGAGCAGATGATATAGAATATGACAGAAGAACAAGACAGCAAAAAGCTCCAAGAACGGCTCGAACAGATAGACCTAAACAAGCAGCTCCTAGGAATAATCCTCATAAAACTAGTGGGATGAAGCGGTACAAAGATTATGATTTTGAGGGTGCTATAACAGATTTTACTAAAGCTTTAGCTATAAATCCTAGAGACGTAGCAGTCCATTTTAATATTGCTTGTGCTTACTCTATAACGGAAGATAAAGACAAAGCCTTCTATCATTTAAGTAAAGCGGTCGAAAATGGCTTCGATAATGTGGATAAAATTAGAGAGCATGATGCCTTAGCTTATCTTAGAATTCAAGATGAATTTGGTCAATTTGCACAAAATGGGTATCGCTTAAATCCTGTAGCGAGTACAACAACTACCCCAGAACCAGAAATCTCTGGGGATTTACTAGCACAAATCAAGCGATTAGGAGAGATGAGAAATAAAGGCTTCTTAACGCAAAATGAATTTTTGGAACAGAAAAGAAAATTATTGAGATAGCTTTTTTTAGAAGTCAGAGGTCAGACCGTTCCCTTTAAGAACTGTCAGAAGTCAGATTTATGACGTTGACTACGTGATGTGGCCAACGTCGTACGTCTGACCTCTGACAGCGCAGCGATCTGACCTCTGACAGCAAAGCAGTCTGCCTTCTTAATTCCCCTGCTATTGATAGCCTCATAAACAAACACTAAAAAAGAATTATGATAGCCGGAACATTAATTTCTAACGACATTTTACCCATTAGGACTTCTGATACAGGGGATGAAGCTCTAGCGATCATGAATGAATTTGGCGTTCGTCACTTGCCTATCGTCAATAACAAGGAATTGCTAGGGGTTATATCAGAAGACGATATATTGAATTATGATGTGGATGAACCTTTAGGTTCTTATAGACTTTCCTTATTCCGTCCTTATGTAAAAGAAAGAGATCATTTATTTGAAGTGATGAAAGTATTGGCTACTCAACGATTAACGCTAATACCTGTAGTGAATGAAGACGAGGAATACGTAGGCTATGTTACCCAAGATGATTTATTACAATATTTTGCTGCTACTGCCGCTTTTACAGAACCAGGTAGTATTATCGTTTTGGAACTTCAGCGACGGGATTATTCCTTAGTGGAAATTGCAAGAATTGTAGAATCTGAAAACGCTCAAATACTTAGCTCTTTTATTACGACTAATAAAGATGCCTTCTTAATGGATGTCACCATCAAGGTGAATCGTCCTGATATACATGGCATCATTGCTACTTTTGAACGTTTCAATTATAAAATAAAAGCTTCTTTTATGGAGGCGCAATTCACAGATACGCTTAGAGAAAGATATGATTTACTAATGGCGTATTTGAGTGTTTAAATATCAGTACGCTGTCAGAT
>CAYOBX010000010.1:24063-29345 GCA_964402245.1 uncultured Saprospiraceae bacterium
CGCTGTCAGATGCGTAATGGAGTCAACATCATATGTCTGACAGTTCCATAGGAACGATCTGACCTCTGACTTCTATTCCTCTACTCTTCCTAACTCCCACAAAAATGTGCACAGTCACCTATATTCCTCAAAAAGAAGGATATATATTAACTTCCAATAGAGACGAAAGTGCTTTACGTTCTCCAAAAAATATTACTCAAATCACTCATAGTGGACAAGAATTGCTATTTCCAAGAGATAAAGGCGCGGGAGGTAGTTGGATTATGACCTCTTCTAAAGATCGCTTAGTCTGTCTACTAAATGGTGCTTTTGAACGACACCAACGACAATTACCTTATCGTATTAGTCGAGGAATTATGGTCATGGACTTTTTTGATTATCCGCATGCTACCGATTTCTTTGAAGGATATAATTTTAAAGGCATAGAGCCTTTTACCATGATTATTTACGACAAGGAACAATTATTTGATTTCCGTTGGGATGGAGTACAAACACATTTGCTTACATTGGATACTGCTAAACCTCACATTTGGTCTTCGGCAACTTTATATATTAAGGAGACGCAGCAAAAAAGAAAAACATGGTTTGCCGAATGGCTCAAGAATAGAACTGATTTTAGTAGAGTAGCAATATTATCTTTACATAAAACGGGGGGAGAAGGCAATCCTTCTATAGATTTTATGATGAATCGCTATAATTATTTAGTGCAAACGGTTAGTATTACTCAAGTGGTCAAAACTAAAACTACCCTACAAATGTTCTACCATGATTTAATTACAAATACTCAGGTAGAGAAAAGTTTACCAAGTTAGAACAGAGAAACGAGAGCAGAGAATAGAGACAAATCCGTTTAAAATGACGAAATTTCTGACTTCTAAACTAAATAGGTTTCAAAAATACTTTTCGAATATTAGAAACAGTATTGGCATATTCCTTTTTCGCCTTCATGGTATTCCATTCAGGAGAAGTAATAAATTTTTCCCAAGCTACTCCATGTGCTTTCATATCCTTAAAATTGAGCAGATAAGTTAAGCATGGTCTATAAGGGCCTGCAATCATTTCTCCAAAGAAAACAGGATTCAAACCTACTTCTTTGAATAAAGAAATTTCTTCTTTATTGAACATCTTAATTTTCCTTCCAACTGCATCTTCTGAATATCCTTCATAAGTCCTTAGTTCAAAAACAGAAGCGCCATCAACAGGGTTCATCATTTTAGGAAGTCCATCAAAAGCTAATAAGAGCGAAGAGGTAAACCGATTATAAATTGCTTGCTCTGAAGCAGTATATGTAGTAGCTGCAGCAATAAAGGCGGCATCCGTTGTTAAAGATTGAGCTTGTATATAAGACGCTGCATTCGGATAACTAATCAATACCCATATCTTCTTAGGGTCTGAATTTCCAACCTCATCAAATACCATAAATTGATTACTACCTGCTCTTTGTAGAGCTGGTTGCAGAGCTTGTTTAAGGTAACCAATCAATAATTTAGCATTTCCGCCAAATTTCAACTCATACGTTCTGATTTCGTATAATTCTTTTTCTTTTTCCGCTGCTATAACCGCAGTATTAGTAGCTGCACAACTAATTGGAATGGCTGCGGCTGCAATTAAAGTAGTTGTGTTATTAAGGAATTTACGCCTTTTCATACTATTAAATTATTAGGAGATACTGTAAAATTAATAAGTATATATAAAACGAAAAAGTAAAATTTCAACTTTGTCGTAAATATTATAAAATTGAATATTTCAAAATTAAATGTTATAAAATTGAATGTTTTTATTTATTATTTCATCGCATTATACAGTGCTATTCTAATAAAAATTCAATAGACTTGTTACAAACCATAGCTGTAGCAGTATAGAACAATAATCTCTACATCTTTGCGTCTCTGCGTTCAATACCCTATTTTGCTTGCAAAATTCCTATTAAAAAGCCTCAGGTGTTCATTTACATGCCCCCAAATTGTTATATACTCAAATCAATTAATATATTAATGCCTACCTTTGCGCACTATTTTTCATGAAGGTAATCAATAACGTGAGCAATGAGATTTGATGAACTACCATTAATTGATCCCATTTTAAGGGCATTAGAAGATAAGAATTACACCGAACCAACCAGTATACAAGAAAAAGCTATCCCTCTAATCCTAAAAAGAAATGATGTATTAGGCTGTGCACAAACAGGTACAGGTAAAACTGCCGCTTTTGCCATTCCTATTATACAGTTGATTCATAGAATAGAAAGTAAAGAAGGGGGCTTTCCTAAAATGCGTGCGCTAATAGTGACTCCAACTAGAGAATTAGCTATTCAGATTGATGAAAATATTGCGGCTTATAGTAAATACACTAAGGTAAAGCACACCGTTATCTTTGGTGGGGTCAAACAAGGTGCACAAGTAGCCAAATTGAACAAAGGAGTGCATATTCTAGTGGCTACACCAGGCAGACTTTTAGACCTTATTTCTCAGCGATTGATTAGTTTAAATGATATTAAGGTGTTTATTTTAGATGAAGCAGATCGTATGTTAGATATGGGCTTTATTAATGACATACGAAAACTCCTACAATTATTGCCCGAAGAACGCCAATCGTTGTTTTTCTCTGCTACTATGCCCAATAATATTGTAGAGTTATCTAAAAAGATCCTTAACAAACCTAAAAGAATCGAGGTTAGCCCTGTTTCTTCCACTGCGGAGACGATACAACAGTATGTTTACTATACGAATAGAACGAGTAAAAAAGACTTGTTATTACATATCCTGGATAATCGAGATATTGGGCAAGTTTTATTATTTTCTAGAACAAAGAGAGGTGCTGACAAAATAGCAAAACACCTAAAGCGATACGATATTAAAGCAGATGCTATTCATGGAGATAAAGCACAAAACCAGCGTCAAAAAGCTTTAAAGAAATTCAAGGAAGGTACCGTTAGGGTACTAGTGGCTACAGACATTGCCGCAAGAGGTATTGATATTGATAAGCTGAAATATGTAATCAATTATGATGTACCCAATATGCCAGAAACTTATGTACATAGAATTGGTAGATCTGGAAGGGCTGGAGAAGATGGGATCGCTATTTCCTTATGTGAACCAGAAGAGAATATTTACCTTAAAGATATAGAGAAGCTGATTAAGAAAAAGGTCATCATTATCAAAGATAATCCTTATCCTCAGACAGATAAACCAATGACGGAAAAGGAAAAAAAGGAATGGAATAAAGAAAAGCAGAGAAGAAAGCAGGAATTTTTTGCAAATAGAAAGAAAAAGGCTGGCTCTTTTCGACGACGATAATTAGGTAATAGGGAAAAAGTAATAGCTAATAAGTCGCTGCTCGCCCTTATTAGCTATTACTTCTTACTTATTCCCTAAACTACATCATATTACTCACCATATTTTTCAATTTCCGCTTATACTCATCTTGTGCCCAGGCGCGATAGTTTTTAGTACTATTACAGATACAGTAACAATATCGTCTTACTCGATCTTCAATAGAATCATCTAGTAGGCGTATTAGGCCAAGTGCTTCTGCTAGACTTTCACTATTCTCTACCACCATATTAGCATGATGGGTAGCAGATTTATGTAATACCGTTGCCGTCTTTTCTCCTGTAGCAATCACTTTTTTATGCGCTTCCTCTATATCAAAGGACAAGGTTTCTGTTTTACTAAAGAGGACTCGTACCTCTGCGGGCATTTGGTATCGGAAGTTTCGTTCAATATCTTCATCCGAAATTAGATTGTCCAAGAAATGATCTGGAGATCTAAATATCTTTTGCCATTCTAATCCTGCAGCCCAAAATCCAAACCTAGCAGCATTATTACCTAAATCAATTACGTCAAAAGTAGACTTTCCAGGGATCACCCTAGACCCTCTACCAATCATTTGATAATATAAACTAACAGATCTAGTCGCTCTATTAAGAATGATGGTTTGGATAGTTGGCTCATCAAAGCCAGTCGTCAATATACCCACTGATGTTAGGATAGCACCAGGCGTTTTCTTAAACCACTCCAAAATTTCTTTTCTTTTTGTCTTGGGGGCTGTACTATCTAAGTGTCTAACTGGATATTTCGCATCTTTAAAAGTATAATATACCTGCTGAGAAGTAGATATACCTGCATTAAAGATTAAGGTCTTTTTCCCTTTTGCTCTTTGCTCATAAGCGTATAACAACTTACTCTGCATTTTAGAATTAGAGTATAATTCCTCTGATGACTTAACCGTATAATCTCCATTAATACCTACTTTCAAAGAACCCAAACGAACATCATAGGTAAACGTAGTTGCTTTCGCTAAAAATCCTTTAGAGATCAAATCAGCAATATTGCTACCAACAATCAAATCCGAATAAATTTTATTCATTGGAAGTTTACGGTTAGAACTCAAAGGAGTCGCCGTTACACCAAGAATAAAACATTCTTTAAAAAACTTGAATAACTTACGGAAAGAGTTATAGTGAGCTTCATCAATAATGACCAGTCCAATCTTATCCATTTTGAACATCTCGTCTTGTAGTCGATTGTTCAATGTCTCTACCATCGCTACAAAACAAGTGTAATCGTCCTGATCTGGTAGTTCTTTTATTTGGCTATTGATAATTTTATTCGTCACCCCAAACTCAGACAACATATTGGAAGTCTGGTTACATAATTCTATTCGGTGCGTCAATATCAATACCTTCTTTTCCATCTCCTCAATATACCGACGGGCAATTTCAGAGAAAATCACTGTTTTACCACCTCCTGTAGGTAATTGATATAACAGATTGAAGTTGGATTCACTACTATGGAACCGTTCAAATATCGTATTTAAATCAGCTTCTTGATAATCGTAAAGCTTTTTCCCTATTTCTTTTGACACACTTTCGATTTTTGCGGTTTCCAATTGCTTGAAAATTTAATGAATGGAATGGATTGGTAAATCTAGAATCGTGCAAAAATACGGGTCTTTTCCTTTATATAAAGCAGATTTCTTTATTAATGATAAAAATATCCTAAATCTATGTCGTTTACCAACATATATACTTAAAAAACAACTTAGAGTTGCTCTTATATAGCTTGATTATTTGGTTGGTAATCTCATACAAGATAAATGCTCCAGCTCTCTCTAGAGTAATAAACACACGTATAATTAATTGTTGAAAATTAACCACGAATTCACGAATTAAAAACTAATACACGAATTCTAGGAGTGAGCTAGGCAAAAATTAGTGAATTCGAGTAACGACGAAAGAATAAGTTGGTCATTTATACATCTATTCATTTTCTCATTGAGAA
>CAYOBX010000011.1:0-18066 GCA_964402245.1 uncultured Saprospiraceae bacterium
ATCTGCTGTTATACTCCCATCGAACATAATACCACATTACAAAGTTTTTAACATATTTAGAACACATTAATCTATGATTAATCTGTATGGATTAGTCATGATTTTTTTATACTCACATTTTCTTTTAAATTTTTGTAAATCTATAAAATTGAACACATGAAAAGATCGACTTTTACTTCGTGTTTTATCGCGATGTTCTTAGTCTTTTTAGGAGTCAATGATGCCAATGCACAGGCAAATTGCAGTCCAACATGTAATGACTTGGTACAAACATCTTTCGATGTTTGGTGTAATGTACCATTGACATATGACATGTTCCTAGAAGACGGAGATAACCCTCGTACATGTACTCCTAATGGCCCTCAAGCCTTTGTGATACAAGCTGAGGATCATACAGGCAAGCTAGTTGCCAGTAGTGATGATCCAGATGATAACTCCCTAACTTGTGAAGATTTGTCTGCCAATCTTTACCAGCCATTTCTAATCAAGGTAAAGCACTGGGCAACAGGTAATTCTTGTTGGAGTACTTTAGTTCTTGAAGACAAATTAGATCCTACCTTAGAAGTTCAAGATGTAGAACTTTGGTGTAACGAACCTTTTGACCCTGATTATATCGAGTGGACTCAAGGTGCAGGTGTTGGCTATCCTAGAGGATTTGACAACTGTGATGAGTTACGTCAGCCTATTAATGGTTCTATCCGTGTTGATGAAAATCGTCATGGACGAGATTGTAATGATTTAGAACTTACAATAGTTAGTGACGAGATCACTGATATTGATTGCCATCCAGAAGGTGATATTAGTGCTAGAATTGTTAGAACTTGGATGCTTTGCGATAGATTTGACAACTGTATAACAAGAGAGCAGGTTATTACAATGAGAAGATTGTCTATTGGGCAATTGAATTTTCCTCCAGATTATGATGATTGGGATAGACCTGCATTATTACCAAACAAAGCGAATGGTTGTCAAGTAAATACTATGCCAGGGCTTGTTTATGATGGTCAAGCGCATGAAGGATTCCCAGGTCGTTTTGGAAACGGTGGTACTACTCAAGAACCAACTGGTGCTCCAATGATTCATGGTATTCCTGTAAGTAGGATTGGAGATAAAGATGGATATTCTTACCCAAGAGATGCTTTTGGTTTCTGTGAAATCAATGTTACTTGGGAAGATTTAGTCATTGAGGTTTGTGTTGGATCTTACAAGATTATACGTACCTGGACTGTTGTAGACTGGTGTACAGGCGAAATTGTTAGAGAAGATCAAATTATTAAGATTCTTGATACAGAAACTGTAATTGATGCAGGTGATGATTTAGTTATTTCTACTAATAATAACGCTAAAGCGTGTGAAGCTAACTTTGTACCAACACCAGCTCAAATATGGGAATCTTGTGGTCAAGTAAGATTAGCAACTATATCAGTTGTAGGACTTAGACAGAGAACACACCCTCATCCTGTATGGTCAACAGAAGAATTCACGCTTGTGGATAATGCACAGGGAGTAATTTCTGGTTCAGGTACTGGTGATCCAGTAATTGTTACTTTTGATCCAATTTTATTATCTGGTCCAGTTTGTGGTGATGACCTTTCTGTTCCAGCTACGTATACCGTAACTTATAGGACAACAGACGACTGTGGAAATACTAGCGAAGATTCTTACCAAGTAGAAGTAGTAGATAAAACTCCTCCAACGCCATTCTGTAGAGACCTGTTTACTGCGGTAATGCCAGGTAGTGGTTTACTTGACTTATGGGCTTCAGATTTGGATGCTGGTTCATTTGACAATTGTGATGGTTGTTCTGATGGTTTAACTTTTTCCTTCTCTCCAGATCCTACCGATAATGGTCTTACATTGACTTGTGCAGATGCATCAACTAAAACATTGTCCATGTATGTTCATGACAATGCTGGTAACTCAAGCTTCTGTACAACAACAGTAAGTCTTCAAGTAAATCCTGGTTCATGTGCTGGCACTGCTCAATCTCCTTTTACGCAATCTGCAATTTCAGGAACTATTGCTAATGAGTCTGGTGAATTATTAGATGAGGTAACAGTACAAACTGCTGATAAATCAGTTATTACAGGTGTAAATGGTGCTTATATCTTCCAATTAGATCAAGGTAAAGATTACACGATTTCTGCAGAGCGAGATATGGATCCACTAAATGGTGTATCTACATTTGATTTAGTGCTTTTACGTAAGCATATCGTAGGTACTCAAGAGTTAACCTCTCCTTACGATTTAATTGCTGCAGATATTAACAAGAGTGGTGATATTACTGCTTTTGATATGGTGCAATTACGTCAAGTAGTACTTCAATTAGTTCCTAACTTCCCAAGTAATACTTCTTGGAGATTTATCGATAAGAATCACCAATTTACTACTGCAAATGCGCTAGGTGAAAACTTCAATGAAGTATACGACATCACTAATTTATCTGCTGATATGTCTATTGATTTTATTGCAGTGAAGATAGGAGATTTAAATGGTAATGCTATTCCAAATAGTTTAGTAGGTGCAGAGTCTCGTAACGCTGCTGGTACTTTTGCTTTCAATATGGAAGATCAATTCGTACAAGTTGGAGAAAAAGTAAATGTAGAATTTACATCTGCTGATATGCCAACTACACAAGGCTTCCAATTCACATTGAATTTTGAAGGTCTTGAGTTTGATGAATTAGTAGAAGGTGCTGCAACAGCGGCTAACTTCAATACGGTTCAAGCTAAGCGTGGCACAATCTCTACTTCTTGGGATGGTCAAGCTACTGAGAAAGAAGTAGCATTCGGTGTAACATTCACTGCTACGACTTCTGGTCAGTTGAGCGAATTATTGAGTATCTCTTCTGATCAAGTAGTTGCAGAAGCATATAACAATGAAGGGGAGTTACTAAACGTAGCTTTAAACTTCAATGCTGTTAATACTGCTACTACATTTGAGTTATTCCAAAACACACCTAATCCATTTGATGGAGCAACAGTAATCGGTTTCAACTTACCGCAAGCTGGTAATGCAACATTAAAAGTATTAGATATACAAGGAAAAATACTTAGATCTGTAACTGGAGACTATAATAAAGGCTTAAATCAAATTAGCTTGAACGCTAAGGATTTGAATGCTACTGGTGTATTATACTACCAATTAGAGTCTGCTGAGCATGTAGCTACTAAGAAAATGATTATCATTGATTAAATATCTTTTAGATTAGAGAACAGAGATGCGAGAAGAGAGATACATCCTATTGCAATTGACGAATATTCGTCTTTATTAAACGGATATCATCTCTCTTCTCTACTCTTAAAATATTACCATCACCAATTTTTTTGGTGCATATAATACAGTTTTAGGGAAGACCTCTCTTTCAGAAATGGGAGGGGGGCTTCCCTTTTTTATGTCCTATTGTATATACTCTTGTATTAAAACTAAATTGTAAATCCTTTGTAGATCACTATTTTAGTTATTAGATGCATTTTTAAATTAGTTTAATTTCTATTTGTCTGATCTCTAACATTTTATTTGACATAGAATTGGTTGTCAAATACTTACTTATTGCATTCTTTTTTATCTCACCATTTTTTGCAACACATTTTATTTACTTTAAACTATTCTTATATTATCGGAATGATAATTGTTTTATATGTTAAATATGTTTTTTTGTTATTGTAGCTCTATACACAATAACTTTAATTTTTAATTCCTACCGATTTAAGTATGTATAGCTGCGTAATAACGTTGGCTATTTTCTCATACATACTCACTTCAAAAAAAACTATTCAGACATTTTCTGATCTGTCCTCCAATAACCGGTGATGGACTTTTCATGTTATTGGTTCTTTGTAACATTCAAGGATAATTTAAAATAAAGATTCCTCTTATGTAACGACGAAATAATAAACTCGACCAAATCAAGACCTTATTATTTCGTCGTTACTTAGATTTTTTGGAGTCTCTTATTTTATAAAAAATTGAATTTTCACTGAACAATTTTAATTACTTTCATAGGAAGTGTTCCTATTGGAAAAGGCCAAAATTATGAGAAAAAATTACACTAACCTTTTATTATTCTTTTTCGTTTTATCCTTTATTTCTATATTTCCAAATCAAGGATTTTCACAACATTGTACATTAACCTGTATTGAAAACCTACAAGTTTCTTTAAACACGGATTGTGAGGCAGAAATAAATTATAGAATGGTCTTACAGGATCCTGATAATCCCTTTACTTGCTCTCCAAATGGTATCTCCGCCTACAAGATCGTCGTTATGACTCAAGATAGCATTCCGCTAACTTCTAGTCCAACGGTTTCCTGTGACTTTATTGGTCAAACACTTACCGTTAAAGCTAAACATTGGTTAACTGGAAATTCCTGTTGGTCTACCATAAAAATAGAAGATAAAATAGCACCAAGATTAACATGTAATGATATAGAGATATGGTGTAATGAAAATGTTGCACCAGTCAATGAAGGAGGAACTATTCCTTTACCTATAGTCAGTAATATTTGTCCAGAAGAATGCGAAGCCTTAACCTTTGTCTATGAAGATAATTTGATTTCGGCTACTTGTTTAGATGAATTAGCAGCTGCAGGAAACGATGCAAAAATTGAAAGAAAATGGACGGTTTGTGATCCTAGTGGTAATTGTAGTTCTTGCACACAAAATATCCTATTAAGATCGGTGAACCTTTCTGAAGTTTCATTACCTCAAAATCTTATATTGTCTTGTGATAAGGCATGTGATCTATCTTTGGCAAGCTGTGCGGGTGAGCCTTTGTTGCATGGCCTATCTTTAACGGGGGGGAACTGTAAAATTCAAGTAAGCTTTGAAGATGATGAGCCTGTCCAAGTTTGTGAAGGAAGTTTCAAAATTACTCGTATTTGGACTTTGGTAAATGACTGTACCAATGATTCTTTAAATCATACTCAGTTGATTGATATTACAGATGATATTGCCCCATCAATTATTTGTTCTAATACGAAGATAACCACTACTGCTAATCCAAGGCCTTCTTCTTGTGCTGCGGTTATAAACGTCCCAAGTGCATTAATATCAGATAACTGTTCTTCAGAAGATAACATTACAGTCAATACGTCTATTTATCAAATAATAGAAGGTGGCAGTAAAGAATTAATTGAAACATTTGAAGGTAAAAATGGTGGCTTCTCTCAAGAAGTACCCTTTGGAACTATAGCAATCGTATATACTGCAATAGACGATTGTGGGAATTCAATTTCTAATATAGATAATCCTTGTATTATCGAAGTAAGGGATGATTTAGCTCCAACGGCTATTTGTAATGCAACAACTAAACTTAGCTTAGGGGTAGATGGAACAGGTCTCATATTCGCAAGATCTTTTGATAATGGTAGTTTTGATAATTGTTGTTTGGAGGATTTTCAGGTAAGAAGAATGGATCAAGAAAATAGTGGTTTTTCGGACTATGTTGAGTTTTCTTGTTTAGATATTAGCACACCCACTATGGTGGTATTAAATATTACAGATTGTAGTCAAAATAGTGCGATCTGTATGGTAGAAGTAATTGTGGATGATAAAAATGCACCAACAATTATTTGCCCAGAACCAGTAGCAGTAGATTGTAATAAAGGTATAGAGCTAAGTCAAATAAATGAAGCATTTCTTGGAACTCCAATTTTTGAAGATGCCTGTCATACAAATTTAACTTCTTCTTTTTCTTTAACAGAAGATAATAGAAATGAATGTGGATTAGGAACTATTATTATTGAATGGGTAGTAGCTGATCCTATTGGTAATACAGGAACTTGTGAACAAGTTATTTCAGTTAGTGATGCCACTCCTTTCAAAATAGAATTTCCAGAAAATATTCAATCAGACACTTGTTTGGGAGGCATAACACCTAACATTACTGGAGAACCAGTCATTTTAGGAGTTGATTGTGAGAATATAGATATTCAGTTTACGGACTCAATGATAACAGGCGGTGTATTTTGTTTGACTGTGGAAAGAACTTGGATCGTTGAAAATACTTGTTCTATTATACCATCTATTATGGAACAGACTCAATTAATAGAAATTCAAGATAATCAAGCACCAATTATTGATTGTGGGGTAGGGGTAGCTGTTTGTATAGAAAATGATGCATGCGATGTGGCTGTTGAAGTAGCAGGTGTTTCTGTAGTAGATTGTAGTGATCAGGTCACAGCTAGAGTCGAATGGGAATTCACACCTAATGTGGATTGTATAGGGGTACCAGCTAGTGGATCAATAGATGATGCTGGAAATGGATTTACCTCTCCGAAATTTGGACCAGGTATTTTAGTTGTAACATTTTTTGTTAGTGATATGTGCGGTAATGAATCTATTTGTGAAAGAGAATACATTATCAAAGATTGTAAAGCACCAACCGTCTCTTGTCAAAGTGGGGTAGTACTTCCATTAGATGAAAATGGAACTGCTGTTTTTTGGGCGAATGATTTTGACCTTAAAAGTGTAGACAACTGCCAAAACTGTGCAAATGGCGAACTTATTTTTTCTTTTTCAGAAAATATAGATGACGGTAGCCGTTTGTATACTTGTGATAATATTGGAGATCATCCGTTAGTAATTTATGTTTCAGACAGTTTTGGCAATCAAACCTTTTGTGAAACGAATATTATTATTCAATCTCCTTTAATTGGTTGTGATGGTGGATCAGAAGGCAACAATACAGATGATGATGGTACAGATGGAGGCGTTCCTATGACTATAGAATGTGGCAGTACAACCCCCGTCTGCATACTCGATAATAGTTGTACAACAACCGTAAATGTTGTAGGAATAGAAGTCTCTACTAATTGTGGAGGAGCCGTAAATGTTGATGCTCACTGGCGATTTGTACCTGCTACAAAATGTGGACAAATAATGGAAGGGTATGCAATTGCTTCTATGACTGGTTTTACATCACCTGCATTTGGTATTGGAACATTTTATGTTACTTTCGAAGTGAGTAATAGTTGTGGAGAAGAAATGACCTGTGAAAGAATATATGAAATAATAGATTGTAAAGCACCTGAAGCGGTTTGTTTAAACGGTATTAATATTGATTTAGAAGAAGATGGTACTTTAGTTTTTTGGGCAATAGATTTTAATCAAAATAGTGTAGATAATTGTGAGGGATGCGGGCCTTTATATTATTCTTTTTCTGAAAATATCGGTGATTCTAGTATCGTTTTTGGATGTAATGATGTTGGGCCATTTACTACAGAATTATTTGTAACAGATGCAGCAGGCAATCAAAGTAGTTGTATCTCTACCTTTACAATAAGACCTTCAGCGGCATGTGGACAGAAACGTACTGCTGCTGTAACAGGTGAAATTTATACGCCTGGAGGGAAAGAAGTATCAGGAGTCAGTGTTTTATTAGAAGACATGGATCGACATATTAATAATTTTTCATTAACTGGAACGAACGGAGCTTATTATTTTGATACACCATTAGAAACAGACTATATGTTGAAACCTGAGAAAGAAGATAAGCTCTTAGAAGGGGTAACAACATTCGATTTAATATTATTGAAAAAGCATATTTTAGGAAAACGAAAAATAGAGTCACCTTATGAATTGATAGCTGCGGATGTAAATAACTCAGGCACTATTACAGCTTTTGATTTAATTGCCCTCAGAAGAGCAATTTTGTATATGGACGATCAATTTCCTAATAATACTTCTTGGAGATTTATCAGATCAGATCAAGATCTAACAGCAATTAATCCTTTGGAAGAAGCTATAAAAGAAGAAGCTTATTTAGGAGCTTTAAATGGAGATGTTTTAGTAGATTTCATTGCGGTCAAAATAGGAGACCTTAATGGGACCACTAATAATATCCAAGAAGCATCTGTCCGATCTGCTACTAATTTGATGCTGAATGTGATGGATGAAACGGTGAAGGCTGGAGAAACATATGACATTACATTTACAACTAGACAGAAAGAATTAGCGGGTATTCAATTCACGCTTGATTACAATACTGATGCGTTTACTTTTGTGAACAACAAAAGAAATACCATCATTCAATCAGATAATATTGGATTGAAATACGTAGACAAAGGAATGCTTACATTTAGTTGGGATAATAGTGTTGTTACAGATTCTGAATTTCACTATACTATAAGCTTACAAGCAAAAAAAGATGGACTATTAAGTGATATGTTAGCCGTGAATTCTGCATTAACACCAGCGCTCGCTTATAATAATGATGGTGAAGAAATGAATGTATCTTTGAAATTTATTGAAGGAAATAAAGAATTTTCGTTATTACAAAATGTACCAAATCCGTTTACTAATCAAACAACTATTCCTTTTAATTTACCACAACGAAGTAGTGCAAAAATTATAGTGATGAATACAGCAGGTAAGATTTTAAAGGTACTAGAAGGAGATTTTGAAAAAGGATATAATGAAGTAATATTGAATACTACTACTACGACAGGTTTGTTATATTATAGAATTGAAACCGCCTTTGGAACAGCTACAGGAAAGATGATTCAGTTAAAATAAGACTCGAAAGTCTTATCCTAATAATTTTTCTAAAAAAGCCTCTCTAGTAATTACTAGAGAGGCTTTTTTAGAAAAATTATTAGGATAAATTAATAAACACCCTCCGCAATTTTACGAATAGTTTCAACATCTCCCATGGTATAGTAATGTAAACATGGAACCCCTTTAGCTTTTAATTCTTTAGATTGCTGAATACACCATTCAATACCTACTTGTTTTCTTGCGTCCGCAGTAGTAGCTTTCATCATTGCATTAGCTAAGTCATCAGGTAAGTCTAAATGGAAAAGTCGAGGAATAGCATTGAGCTGATATTTTTTAGTCAATGGTTTTAGTCCTGGTACAATTGGTACATTAACACCCATTGCTCTACATCTCTTTACATACTCAAAATAGTATTTATTATCGAAGAACATTTGAGTAACAATATAGTTAGCACCTGCATCCACTTTTTGTTTAGCAAATGCCAAATCTCGATCCATATTAGGTGCTTCAAAATGCTTTTCTGGATAACCAGCTATACCTATACAGAAATTAGATTTTTCTCCATTTTCTATATTAGCATCTAGATAGTTTCCATTATTCATATCATCCACTTGCTTCACTAAATCTAAGGCATAATGATGACCATGTTTTTCAGGAATAAATTTCCCATCAAATTTTCTAGCATCTCCTCTAAGGGCTAAGACATTATTAATATCTAGAAAATTTAAATCAATTAATACATTCTCTGTTTCCTCTTTTGTAAAACCACCACAAATCAAATGAGGCACCGCATCCACCCCATAACGATGCATGATAGAAGCACAAATACCTACGGTGCCTGGACGTTTTCTAATCGCTGTCTTTTCATAATACCCTGTGCTTTTTTTGACATAAATGAATTCTTCTCTATGGTAAGTTACGTCAACGAATGGAGGTTTAAATTCCATCAATGGATCAAGGGTATCAAATATGGCTTGCATACTTCCTCCTTTTAATGGAGGTAAGACTTCGAAAGAGATTAATGTTTTGCCATTGGCATTTTCAAAGTACTCGGTTACTTTCATATAGATTCAATCAAAAATATTTTTATTAATTGGGTGGTTGATTGAACGCAGAGGTGCAGAGATGCAGAGAACACATATGGCTCTGCATCTCTGCACCTCTGCGTTTAATAATTCCTACACATCATAATTTAATAAAGAAGCAAGCCATCTTTCTACTTCCTCTACATTCATACCTTTTCGCTTAGCATAGCTCTCAATCTGATCTTTACTCATTTCTCCTACTCTAAAATACTTAGATGCAGGATTAGAAAAATACCAACCACTAACAGAGGCAGCAGGATACATCGCAAAACTTTCTGTCAACGTCATACCAATGTTTTCCTCTACTTTCAGTAAGTCCCAAAGTTTTTGCTTTTCTGTATGATCTGGACAAGCAGGATAGCCTGGAGCTGGTCGGATACCTTTATAATCTTCTTTGATTAGTTCCTTATTGTTCAAAGTTTCCTCCGCTGCATATCCCCAAAATTCTGTTCGCATTAGTTGATGCATCCGTTCCGCAAAAGCTTCTGCAAAACGATCTGCTAAGGCTTTTAATAGGATCGCATTATAATCATCCAAGGCCTCTTCAAAAGCTTTGACGGGTGCTTCTATACCTAAGCCTGTAGTTACGGCAAATGCACCGATATAATCTTCGTGGCCTTTAGGAGCTAGAAAATCAGGTAAGGCAATATTGGGTTGACCCGGTGCTTTTTTAACTTGCTGTCTTAATTGATTTAACTTGACATTGACCGTATTTCTAGTATCAGTAACATAGATTTCAATATCATCGTCATTAACTGTATTTGCAGGAAAAATACCTACTACGGCTTTTGCTGTTAACCATTTTTCTTCGATGATCTGATCCAGCATAGTTTGAGCATCATTGTATAGTTTGGTCGCTTCTTTACCAACAATTTTATCTTCTAGGATAGCAGGAAACTTCCCTGCCATTTGCCAACTTGAAAAGAAAGGCGTCCAGTCAATATATTCTCGAAGCTCTTTTAAAGAGTAATTGACAAAGACTTTAGTACCTAAGAAATTAGGAGAGGTAGGTTGGAATTTACCCCAATCAACTTTTAACTTATTTTCTCTAGCTTGCTTAATTGTTAAATACTTTTTGCTAGACTTTCTATTTTTTCGTTGATCCCTTACTCGAGCATATTCTGTTTTGGTATCAAGAATAAAATTACTTTTAGTATTTTCATCAGAGCTTAGTAAATTACTAGCAACCCCCACCGCTCTTGAAGCGTCTAATACATGTACAATCGGTCCATTATATTCTGGCTCTACTTTTACTGCGGTATGTGTTTTAGAAGTAGTAGCTCCACCAATTAATAAAGGAATTTTAAAACCTTGTCGCTCCATCTCTTTAGCTACACCTACCATCTCATCAAGGGAAGGGGTAATCAATCCACTTAATCCGATAATGTCTACATTCTCTGCTTTAGCAGTCTCTAATATTTTTTGAGTAGGTACCATTACGCCCATGTCTATGATGTCATAGTTATTACAACCTAAAACAACACCGACAATATTTTTACCAATATCATGTACATCTCCTTTCACCGTAGCCATCAATACCTTTCCTTTAGAGCTACTTGCGCCAGCTTTTGATTCCTCAATAAAAGGAGTCAAATAAGCTACTGCCTTCTTCATCACTCTGGCAGACTTTACTACCTGTGGTAAAAACATTTTTCCAGCACCAAATAAATCTCCAACTACATTCATTCCATCCATTAATGGACCTTCTATGACTTCGATAGGTTGATCATATTGCTGTCTAGCTTCCTCTGTATCTACTTCTATAAATTCCGTGATTCCTTTTACCAATGCATGTGATAATCTTTGTTGAACCGTACTTTCTCTCCATGCCAAATCTTTCACTACTTTTTTACCACCATCCCCTTTTACCCTTGCAGCGTATTCTGTTAGTCGATCTGTAGCATCTGCTCTACGATTAAATAAGACATCTTCTACATATTCCATCAAATCCTTCGGTACTTCTTCATAGACTTCTATTAGACCCGCATTAACAATACCCATATCCATACCTGCTTGAATCGCATGGTATAAGAAGGAGGTATGCATGGCTTCTCTCACTACATTATTTCCTCTGAAACTAAAACTGATATTACTAACGCCGCCACTCACTTTCGCACCTGGGCATAATTCTTTTATTTTTCTAGTTGCTTCAATAAAATTAATTGCATACTCATTATGCTCTTCTATACCAGTAGCAACGGCAAATATATTTGGATCGAAAATAATATCGTTAGGATTAAAATTTACCTCATTTATTAAGATATCATAGGCTCTTTTACAAATCTCTACTTTGCGTTCAATCGTGTCGGCTTGTCCTTCTTCATCAAATGCCATAACCACAGCGGCTGCGCCATATCTTTTAACCAATTTTGCTTGACGTTTGAATTCTTCTACGCCTTCTTTCATGGAGATACTATTCACAATACACTTTCCTTGAACACATTTCAATCCTGCCTCAATCACATTGAATTTAGAACTATCAATCATCACTGGTAACTTAGCAATGTCTGGTTCGGACATGACCAGATTGAGGAACTCCACCATTGCTTTTTCACTATCCAATAATCCCTCATCCATGTTCACATCAATTACCTGTGCCCCCCCTTCTACTTGATGTAAGGCTACAGACAAAGCTTCATCCAATGCGCCCGTTTTGATTAAACGAGCGAATTTTCTAGATCCTGTTACATTGGTTCGTTCGCCTATATTAATAAAATTGGCATCTGGTCGAATGACCAATGGCTCCAAGCCACTAAGCATAGAGTGAGATTCCACTTCAGGAATAGGACGTACTGTTAAATCTTTTACGGCTTCTGCCATTGCCTGTATATGTTCTGGTGTTGTGCCACAACAGCCACCAACGATATTGACAAAATTACTTTGAACAAAATCCTTAATATATTCCTTCATTTCCTCTCCATCCTGATCATACTCTCCAAATTCATTTGGCAAACCTGCGTTAGGATAAGCATGCACATGAGTATTGGCAATTTTAGCCAATGCTGCCAAGTGAGGGCGCATTTCTTTAGCACCTAATGCGCAATTTAAGCCAACACAAAATGGCTTGGCGTGCATAATGGAAATCCAAAATGCTTCTACTGTTTGACCAGATAAAGTTCTACCGCTTGCATCTGTAATGGTACCTGAAATCATTATTGGTAACTCTACTCCTTTTTCTTCAAATACCTGTTCTATAGCAAAAATGGCTGCCTTTGCATTCAGCGTATCAAATATAGTTTCGATTAAAATGAGATCCGCACCACCATCAATTAAACCTGCTGTTTGCTCGGCATAAGCGATAACTAATTCATCCCAAGTAGCTGCTCTAAAACCAGGATTATTGACATCAGGAGAAATAGATAAAGTTCTATTGGTTGGTCCGATCGCCCCTGCTACGAAGCGAGGCTTGTTAGGATTTTTTGCGGTATATTCTGTCGTTGCTTTTTTAGCAATTTTTGCAGATTCAAAATTGATCTCATAGGCCAATTCTTGCATGTCATAATCTGCTTGCGCAATGGTCGTTCCACTAAAAGTATTCGTCTCTATTATGTCAGAACCCGCATCTAAGTACGCCTTATGAATGGCCTCAATGATTTGAGGTTGAGTAATGGAAAGAATGTCATTATTCCCTTTTATATCAGACTTCCAATCTTTGAATCGCTCGCCTCTATAATCTTTTTCCTCTAACTGATACTGTTGAATCATTGTACCCATCGCTCCATCAAGTACTAGAATTTTTTCTTTGATTATTTCTCTTAAGGTTTTTGACATAGTATTCAAAATATAATTTTATTAAGTGGATAGGCTCATTAATGATGAATGTAAAATCATGAATACGAAATATGGCGTAAACATATCCTAGCCAACATCTAGTAAATTAATCATTTCTCATTCATCATTTTTTATTAATAGCTTAGATATGTACGCGTAATGATACGTTATAAATACAAAATTAGTTTAGTTTTAAATTTCATGAAAAGGTAAAAAAACTAGCTCTTGTTATAAATACGGTAAAATAGACTGTCAGTGAGATTATTCTAGGAAAAAATCATACATTTAGCAAATTTTATAATTAATTGCCGTAAATTTTCCTTAAAAATTTTCACCTAATTATATATATTATAATGACACCATCTATTATTTTTTCAATTTGCAGTAATTTAGTAATGCCACAATGGTTATTAATGATTGTAGCACCTAAATGGAAATGGACGCATAAATTGGTTGATTCTAAAATAATTCCCTTAATTCTTTCGGTTGTTTATATCATATATTTATTACAGGGTATGGGCGGAGAAGGAGGTTTTGGTTCTTTAGAAGGAGTCATGAAACTGTTTACGGTGGAGGAGCTAGCTTTAGCAGGCTGGGTACATTACTTAGCTTTTGATTTATTGATAGGGAGCTGGGTTTTAAAAAAATCTCAGAAACTAGAGATTGCGCATTGGTGGATTATTCCTTGTTTGATACTGTGCTTTATAGCGGGTCCTGCTGGATTTTTATTGTTTTGGGTGATTAGTCGTTTTTATAGAGGAGGTGAGGAGGTTTAATAATGAACAGAGAAACACAGAGAACAATTTATACTCTGTGTTCCTGTCTCTCTCTGTGTCTCTGTGTTCAATTTTTGAGTTTAGCCAAGCTCCTAATACCGCTTAGCATATTGCTCCAAATACAAGCACTCTTCGATAACCTCTTCAAAGAATTGGGTGTCTTGATAATGGTCTAATAATATATCAAAGTAAGCTCTATACTCGTTAGGTACATCAGGAATATTATTACTATAAGTACTATACTCGCTACCACTTTCTGTGAAGTATAAATTTTGTTGACATTTGGCAGCCATAAATGCGGCACGAGCAGTAAGTTCTGGACTATTGGATAATCTATAAGCTTTATCGAAATAATAGAGTGGTAATTCACAATTAATTGTTTCTTTATTTCCATTTGAAATTGTTCCAGATCGAAAAACATCTTTTCCTGTTTTTAAATAATTCCAACTGCTTCCACTTCTAAAATAATCTGCGAATTTCCAAGCATAACCGAAATAACTAATATTATATAAGGCAATACCTATTTTATAATAATTGTAGGCCCCTTTTTCTTCATTCGCTTTTGCTTTATGTTCTAACTCGAACAACTGCTCAAGCATATCCACTTTATCATATGTCAGTGTGTCAATCACGTTACAATTAACACAGTCGGTTATCATTTCTCTAAAAGGATAAATAATACCATATTTTTCTCTCTCTTTTCGGGGTATTTTTTTTAATGTTTCTAAGGCACTTTCTAGTTTATATTCGCTCAAATAGTAAGTACCTTTCATATCCCATAAGTCATTTTCAATACTTGATCCATCCTCATTCAGAATCAATGAATTTTCTAATTTAGTTCGATTTTCTTTTTCACATAAATTTAATAATTCATCTATTATTTTTAATTTTGGATTGTATTTTAGGTCGGTTACACTAAACTCGTTTAAAAAAGCTTTTCCCGATAAACCTTTAGAATTATATAAATGACTTAGTTTGTCTTTTGTGAATTTTTCAAAGTCAGGATATTTTCTAAAGATTTGTTTCTTTCTGAACTGGACAACCGTCTGTTCCATTTCTTCATCTACTTCTTCAAATCCATCAATAGTAGCCGCCATCAGCATAGCTTCTAATTGATCTTTTAGCACCTCATCTTCGACAGAGGCTTGAATTTTTTTAAGTGTCTTTTTAGCAGCATAAAAATCGCCAGCTAATAACTCCAAATAACCATCAGCGATTTTCCATAAATTGATATTAGGAATTTTTTCTTCTGTAATAATTATTCGCACTAGCCGCTGTAGATCTATCACTTGTTGTCCTGCAATTTTACGTGGTAAGTGATGTATTCTTTTATTTTCTCGTTTTTTCTTATTGAAGTCCAGCCCTAAAAGATCTTTCTCTAATTGTCTAATTTCTCTAACAAGTAATAATTCCAGATTTTCATTTCCTGGATCTAAATTATAGATGTTTTCTATTTCCGAAACTACTTTACTATTAGGATGACTCGCCCTCAAAGCATATAAGGTAGCACGTTCATGATTATCTTGGCAAAGCTTTAAACACTCTACCCATTCTTCATCCGTCAGAATTTTAAAACTCCTGTAGGCACTTGTTCGCTTGCTTGGACAATGGTTAAAAATTTTAGCGTATAGGTAAGAAGCTTCAATATGTCTCCCTAATTTAGTTAAGGCACCAGCTCGATGCCCTTCAATCCAATCTTCAATTAAACTTTCTTCATTATCAATTTTTGGGAGTAAATAATCATATAATTCTAGTACTTCGCCATAGTTTTTTTTGTAATGAGCTAATCGAATTATTTGATAAGCATATCGCAATTTAAAGTAATGTGATTTAGTCTTTCTGAAACTTTTTACGCCATCTTTGATTAAAAAACTCATAGCTACTGTATCTCTAAGCGGAGCTTTCCATCCATCACTCACTATAACGTGAGGTTCGCATTTTTTTGCAAAGAACAAATAATCAACGGCTTCCGTACAACCATTTTTCTTTAGATGCGCTGCGAAAGTATTATTGGCTAAATAAGAAGGAAGTGGAGTTTTCTTTTGTCGGAGATTTGAGCTTAAAACTCGGATTTGATTAATGGGGGTTTTATAAATTAATTGGTATAAATCCTTCGCCTTAGGAATATCACAAAATCTTGATCGCCACTCGGTTATATTATCCTGTTCTTGTACATTATTTTTTGCGCCAATTTGTTTAAATAATTCCTCAAACCCGGCAAAATAAGAAGCATTCTTTGACCCCAAATTAATGATTTTAGGATTTAAAAAAGAATAACCATAAAAACTAGTATCATAAGGGCCACATCCTTTTGATAAATGATTTGGTATCAAAAAGAAGAATAGGCTAAGAATGAAAATTTTACTTTTATGTTGGAGTACGGTGTATGGTGTCATCCTACTTTACTATTGTGTTAGCACTCTTGGTGCTAACATAATTAATTTTAACAGATCACTATTTATTTTAAAGATTAGTAGTCTGACAAAAATAAGTTAACAACTAATTATGTATAATCATTTGATAATCAAAACTCTGCATCTCCGCATCTCTGCGTTTATTTTTGTACTCCTACTTACATTAGGTAAATATAAACAATGTTGCTTACTTTTAATTCTATCATCTATGTTATTTCCAATGAAGTAACGTTATAGGAATAAAGCCGTCTAAATAGTAGTATTCGATTCTAAAAAAAAACTATTATGAATTCTAATAATAAATTTGATAAAGATTTTTTTGAGCCAATCCAGAAAATGATAGAGGATTTTTTCCCTAAAGACATGCAAGATTGGGCCAATAAGAAATTTTCTAATTTTGGTATATACATTCCTGCTGCTAATATAGTGGAAACGAAAGATGCATTTGAATTGGAAATGACCGCACCAGGTAGATCAAAAAAAGAATTTGCTATACAATACACTGATGGTAAATTACTAATTTCTGCGGAACGAAAAACGCTCCCTGAATTAGATTCTAAGGAATCTTATATGCGAAAAGAATTCGCTTATCCTGAAATCTATAGACGCTTCTTTTTCCCAAAGAGTTCGATTAAAATTAAAGGTATAAAGGCTTCTTATAAAAATGGAATATTGAAGGTCGTACTTCCTAAGTTGGAACCTGGTAAATATGGTATGGGAAGGTCTATTAAGGTGGATTAGGTAGAGTAGAGACCTAGCACCGCTAGGTCTCTATCGTATTAATGAATGGTCTCTATTGTAGACCTAGCACTGCTAGGTCTCTACATCTATTTATCTGCATGAAATTTCTTGGCTTGTCCTACCCAATCATCTCTTTGAACTCTACCAGGGAAAAATTCAATCGCATCATTCACGATTTGCATTAACTCTGTATCGAACTGGCTAACCTGTTCAAAAGTATAGATGCCAAGATTATTCAATTTCGTTTCAAGGAAAGGACCAACTCCACTAATTTGTTTCAAATCATCTTTATCTGCTGCTGTTGCAGCTTTGATTTTAGTACCAATAGCACTAGCTAATTGTCCCTTTGCAGCTTCTGCTTTTGCTGCCTTTTCCGCTTTTGAAGTAGCCTTTGAAGCTGGCTTTTTTGCCGCCTTTAGTCGTTCTATTTCCGCTTCTAAATCTTTCTTTTGAGTAGCCCAATTTGCTTCCTCTTGTTTTAATGCATTCCACTTTTGCTCATATTCATCAGATGCAGGAGTTGCAACATTGGCTGCGGCATATTGGACTTTAGTGGCCTTGCTTTCTTCTAAGCTTGCTTTTAATCGGTTGTTTTCTTCACTTAAAGCATTGTGCTTAGTAGCCCAGTTAGCTTCTTCCTGTTTTAATGCATTCCACTTTTGCTCATACTCATTAGTAGTAGGAGCCGTATTTTGTGCAGTAGCCAACTTACTTGCTTCAAGGTCTGCTTTTAATCGGTTGTTTTCTTCACTTAAAGCATTGTGCTTAGTAGCCCAGTTA
>CAYOBX010000011.1:18166-28345 GCA_964402245.1 uncultured Saprospiraceae bacterium
GAGCCGTATTTTGTGCAGTAGCCAACTTACTTGCTTCAAGGTCTGCTTTTAATCGATCATTTTCTTCGCTTAAGGCTTTGTGTTTATCTGCCCAGTTTGCTATTTCTGCAGTCGAATCGTTAGCCGCTGCTTGTGATCTTGCAGTTTCAGATTCTTCTAAAGAACCTTTTAATTTTTCATTTTCTTGTGTCAAGCTATGCAATCTAGATTTATAGTTCTCGATTTCCTCCGAATTAGCTTGTTGCGTAGCTGCTGGGGAAGCAGTAGATTCAGATGCTTTTTGTTCTAAGGCCTTCATCTTTTCTTCTGTTCGTTCCTGTAAGCCTAATAAACTATCATACTTCGTCTTAATTTCTTTTTGCTCATTAGCAGCAGCAGCATTTTGGTTAGTTAATGCTTCAATTTGACTTTTTTGAGCGGCAGCCTGCTCATTGGCAGAGGCAATAGTCGCTTTTAAAGAAGTAATTTCTGAAGTTAATGTTTCTGTCTGATTACTTGTTTCTTCTTGCGTTGTTTGAACAGCTGTTCTTGTAGCTAATAATTGCTCGTATTTATATTTAAGCGTATTCCGTTCTAAATTAGCTTCTTCAAACCGAGGCCTATATTCTTCGTATTGCTTGAGCTTACCTAGCGCTGATTCTTTTTCTTTCTGAGCATCCTCTGTAGTCAATGCTAATACTTCCATCTTCGTATTAAGCATTTCATTATTTTCTTGTAGCTCATCAAACATTTCTGATTTGGTAGCCAATTCTCTTTCTAATCTGGCATATTTTGATTCCCAAGCACGAATCTCGTAGCTATTATCAGAAGAACCATTACTCACTACTGCCGCAGTAGCGGCGGCAGCTGGTGCCGCTTTCAATTGTTGCATCAACTTACTAACCTTAGATTCTTGAGAAGACAAATCTTTTTTTAAGGTAGTATTCGTATTTCTTAATTTATTACTGGAACGTTCTAATGTTTCATATTTAGAAACGAATCCTTGGTGATTACCTTTTAATCTTTTATAAGAGGCATCTCTATCTTCAAATTGTGTTCGCCATTCATTAACCTTAGCACCTCTCATTAGCCACGCTAATAAAAAGCCAAGTAATGCGGCGCCTGCTACCCAGAATAACCAATTACAGAATAATGCTAACATAATTATATTTTTTATTAGACTTGTTACTCTTTAAGAAATGCTTCTATGAAATTTAAAGGGTAACAAGTTTATTGGGAAAAAAGACTGAAATTTATCGATTTAAACGGATTTCAACGCGTCTATTTAATGCACGACCATCAGGTGTATCATTGGTGGCTATAGGTGCATTAGGACCTTGAGAATTAGTTGTGAAAATATTATTGTTATATCCTTGTTCAACAAGATAATTTCTAATAAAGTCTGCTCGTTCTTGTCCTAATTTGGTATTTTGATTCGCATCGCCTTGATTGTCGGTATGTCCCGTAATCGTTACACGTGCGTTGGAATTAGAAGCCGTATATTTTTTTAATTCGCTCAAATAACTGCGTAAATCATCATTTTCAATAATGGTATTTTGACCACTTTGAAAATAAATATTTAAGGGTTTCAATAAGCGTTCTACAGGGGCAGCTCCAATATTGCATTTATTTTGAGATAAATACCAAGCGCCTGTTAAGCACCAACCAGCTAACAGTAAGGCTATCGGAATGATTAGCTTTTTCATTGTGTGTGAATAATTTTAAAAAATAAAAAATGACTTCTCAAAGGTTATTATAGAAAAGCTTTAAGTCCGAATATTTGGGTTTGGGTGTCTACAGCTTGATTTAATGGGTGAGTTCATTGCTGTAGCTTACTCCATGTTTAATAAAGGAATAAAAGTATAGAACTTACTTTTTAACCTTTATTTAGCATAATATATATTTATTTAGATGTGAAATCTTGAAAAAGTAACAGCTTATTACGTAATAACAAGCAAATAGGAAGGACATGTGTATATTTTTATGTAAAAGGTAATAAGTAAGAGGTAATACCTACAGCCCAATCTTAGTTCCTTCAGGAATAATTGCTCCTTTTTTCAATACGATTATACCATTTTTGATACAATGCGTATCAGTTTCTATATCATTTAACTCTGGACTTCCTTTAATAGTAACGTTATCTCCAATTCGGCAATTTTTATCAATGATTGCATTTTCGACGTAGCAATTATTGCCAATACCCATTGGAATTGTTTCGCCAAGTTCTTCTGGATTCTCATAAAAGTCATTTCCCATAAGGATGCTTTTATGAATAACAGTTCTATCGCCAACTCTAGAACGAATACCTATAACGGATTGCTCAATTTTATCTGCTTGGATGATACTACCTTCTGAGACAATAGCTCGCCAGTAATAAGTACCTGAAGTTTTGGCAGGAGGAAGCATTCTTGGACGAGTATGAATAGGATTCATATTATCAAACAAATTGAACTCAGGGATATTATCTGTGAGGGCGATATTGGCTTCAAAGAAAGATCTAATATTCCCAATGTCTGTCCAATATCCATCATATAAATAACTAGAGACTTTGTAGGAAGTATTAATAGCTTCAGGAATTATCTCCTTTCCAAAGTCTGTATGATCTGGATAGTCTTGAAAAATTTTCCGAATGACTTTTCTACTAAAGATATAGATGCCCATAGAAGCCAGATAAATCTTTCCTTCTTCCTTATTTTTTGCTGGAACTTCAGACTCCCATTTTGACAAAAGGGAAGCATCTGGTTTTTCAATAAAAGAATCTATATATCCTTTTTCATTCACTTTCATGATACCAAAAGCAGGTGCATCCCGTTCATTTACTGGAATGGTAGCAATGGTAATATCTGCCTTTTGTTGGATATGGTTCTTTGCAAATGCCTGTAAATCCATTTGATACAATTGATCCCCAGAAAGGATCATCACATAATCAAAATCATGGATGCCCATATGCGCAGCCCCTTGTCGAACAGCATCTGCCGTACCTTGAAACCATTGATCGCTATCTCTTGTTTGCTCTGCGGCTAGAATATCTACAAAGCCCTTACTAAACATATCAAAGTGATAAGTATTTTTTATATGTTGATTGAGAGAGGCAGAGTTAAATTGGGTGAGGACAAACATTCTTTTAATGCCAGAATTCAAACAATTAGAAATCGGAATATCAATTAATCTATATTTTCCAGCAACTGGAACGGCTGGTTTAGAACGTTGCTCTGTTAGTGGATACAGTCTTGTGCCAGCTCCTCCTCCCAATATTATAGCGATTATGTTAACTTTCATAGACTGGTAATATATTTGATTTTTAGACAAACTTTTATTCTCGTTCCTAATCTTCTAGATCGTGAAATTTAGCAATTTTTTGGTATAATGAAAAATAATCTTCCGTAGACTTTTCCCAAGAAAAATTTAATGCCATAATAGTTTTCCTCACACGTTTAAATTCTTTTTCTTTTCGATATAAGGAAACAGCGCGTTGGATGGCATGCGTAGTATCTGCTAATGTAAGTTGACTAAATTGAATGCCAGACCCATCTGGATGAGCAACATCAACTACGGTATCTTTTAGCCCACCAATAGATCTTACAATAGGAATGGAGCCATATCTCATCGCATAGAGCTGATTTAATCCACAGGGTTCGACTCTAGAGGGCATCCAAATAAAATCAGATCCAGCATATAACTGGTGAGCAAGTTGTTCATTATATTCAAGCGCTATAGCTATAACCTCTTTGTATTTAGTACCTAATTCGGATAGGATCGTATGTAAGGCGGGATCACCCGTTCCTAATACAATAAAAGCAGCCTTACCTCCATTAGATAGAAAATGGTCAATAGTAGGTGCTAAAAAATCAGCTCCTTTCTCTCTCGCTAAACGGCCAATAAATGTTATAATTGGAAGGGTAGTTGGAACATTAAAATAAGAACTTAACAATTTCTTATTAGCCGTTTTGTAAGTCGGAATACGCTTCTTAAATAGATGTTCTAAATAGGGGTCTGTAGCTGGATTCCAAACCTGTGTATCAATTCCATTAAGAATACCAAATGATTTAGGCATCTCTTCTTGTAATAAATGACTTAAACCTTCGGTATAGAGTTGTAGTTCTTCTAGATAACCAGGAGAAACCGTAGTTAGTTTCCAGCAACATTTGATGGCAGTAGCTAAGGGATTGATTTGTTGATCCCAGTCTAATAAACCATTAACTCGTCCATCAAAAAGGGGGAGTAAATTAGCTTGATTCCAACTAAAACTACCAGAATATTCTCCATTATGTATGGTAAATACTGTTGGAATTTTTGAAAGCGAAGAAAATTCAGGACAGTGTTTGAGTAGGAAAGGAATTAATCCAGTGTGATGATCATGGCAATGAATTACCTTAGGTAGGTCTGTTAAAGTAGTTAACCATTGTAAAATGGCTCTTTGGAAGCAAATAGCTCTTTGGGTAGCATCTGCATATCCCATTCCATTTTCATCTAAATAAACACCTGGTCGATTATACTTTCCAGGAATATCAACAACATAGACAGGAAAGTCTAAAGGGATTTTTAATCGTTGAACTTTAAAGGCTATAAGCTCTGTATTTAATTGAATAATTCCTTTAAAGCAGGTCACCCAAGATTGCTTGCTAATCCACTTATTGTCATATTTAGGAAGGATGACACTAGTATCAATTCCAGCTTTATTTAAATATTTAGGGAGTGCTCCTACTACATCTCCCAAACCTCCAGATTTTGCTATTGGATAGCATTCAGTGCTCACGTGTAGTATTTGCATAAATAGGATGGTACTTGTTATGTATTTTAAATGCTAAAATAGTAAAATAATTAATAAATTATATTCTTTTAATGATAAGCACCATATTTAAGGTGTTTATGTGTTTTTTCTAGTAAATTAAACTATTTGGCTTTATTTTTGATGTATTATAAAACGTATTACTACTTACTAAATTCCAATCGTATTACTACCTCTTTTAGGGTAAATTTCACCTATTTTCATTGAAAAATGGAGTATGGCAAAATTTTTGCTCTTAAAAAGTAGATCACCACATACAAATCCTTACTATTAATAACCTACTACGATAATTGATAACCTACCTTTATCGACTATGCTAATATAGTAAGTAAATACCATTTTCATTTTAATTGATCTTGAGAACGTATATTAAAAATTGCGCATTGCTCATAGATTAATAACCCACTTACTTTTTACTATAATTATTGTGTTTTGTAGAGTATTATAACTCTTAGAATGCATAGATTAATAACCTATTTTACTTTTAAAATCGTTCTAAACAAGATTCTACAAAAAGCTGCAAGCCATTTGGTAAGCGGCTTTTTTTTGTGGTTCTCTGACAAATCCCGTGATTGTAATGGATCGTCAAAGTTTGTAACTTCGATGCCATACGATTATCATACAGCATCGAGGTTTCAAACCTCGACGATCCTAGACGTTCCACTGGATTTGTCAAAGAACCTTTTTGTTAATACTGTTCAATCTATGCAACCTCCTTTTCTTTTGGCTGTCTTTGTAGTGTTGACCTTATAAAAATAAATATTAACCTTTAAATTCTTAGCAATGAATTATACCTTAACAAGTTTCGTAGTTCTTTTATGTTTAATGTTTAGTACCTTTTCTTTATCTGCACAATGGGGGAGTGGTATTAAAGGAGAAGGTAATAGAGTGAGTAAAATGCTAGATATAGACCAAATTTCAGGTATCGGCCTGGCACTACCAGCAGATGTTTACTTAATCTATGGTAAAAAGCAAAAAGTTGAAATTAAGGCACAAAAGAATATTATTGATAACATTGAAAAGGATGTGAGAAGTGGTGTATGGAGTATTAAATTCAAAAAGAATGTGCAAAATATGGACCCAGTAGATATTTACATTACGTTATCAGAATTTGATAAATTATCTATAGCTGGATCTGGAAGTATTGTTGGAAAAGATCCTTTTCAACTAGAGGATTTGAAAGTATCCATAGCGGGCTCAGGAGATATAGAACTAGAAGGGGTAGCAGCAGATTTAGAAATTAGTATTGCAGGTTCAGGAGGTGTTGAGTTGAAAGATCTAAAAGCAAAAAAATGTAAAGTAAGCATAGCAGGCTCAGGGGACTGTGAAATTAATGTAGAGGAAGATCTTGCTGTGAAAATAGCCGGTTCAGGAGATGTAAAATATAAAGGTAAGCCATCTGTAAAATCTTCTATAGCCGGCTCAGGGGATGTTAATAGTTTTTAATGATGAATGTAGTTTTTAATGATGAATGATGAATACTAGATTCGGCCTAAGTACATCCTAGTCAACGTCTAGTAAATTCATCATTCATCATTCATCATTTCTACGCTTCCACCAATACCAGCGTATTCATAATTTTAGCATATAAATCCTGAGGTTTAAACGGCTTAGAAAGATAATCATTCATCCCCGCATTGATACATTTATCAGACTCTTGTTTGGAAGCATTTGCAGTGAGTGCTATAATAGGTACTTGACTAGTTGTTCTGATTCTTTTAGTTGCTTCAATTCCATTCATTACAGGCATTTGAATATCCATCAAGATGATATCATAGCCATGCTCTCGAGACTTTTCGACACCAATCATGCCATTCTCCGCAATATCAACTTTTACGTAACTAGACCAAGTTGTTAATACTTTTTTAGTAGCAATTTGATTAAGGAAATGATCTTCTACTAATAAAATTTTAATAGGAGCATCTGGAGTTTTTCCAGAACTAAAACTTGCTTGACGGCCTAACTTCATAGGAATCTCAATGGTATAATTTGTTCCTTCTTCCTTAGAACTTGCTACAGAAAAAGTACCATCGAGTATTTTGGTTAATTTAGAGACCATTGCTACATTGAGCAAAGCTTGTTGAGAATCTTCCTTAATATCTTCAGAATACACTTCTAACAATTTCTCAGCGTCCTCAATATCATTAATCTTTTCACTAGTCAACACAGTAGTCAAATCATGAATAAAAAATCGAAAAACCCCTTGGTCTTCATCCTGTTTATTAATGGCCGTATTGACTTCTAAGGCCCCTTTTCCGCTACTATTTTTTACTGCAATTTCTGTAAGATTGTAAATGATTTGTGTAATCTTTTTTGCATCACTAAAAGCAGTCGTAGAAACCTTTTTAGGCATTTTAAAATCAACTAAACGTTTAGTATTATCGGCCTTTATTTGAACAATTCTTCGAATGCTTTGAAGATAATCTTTGAGTTTGATTTCTTCTTCCTCTATTTTAACTTTATCTGTTGCTAAAATAGAGAAATTCAATAGATTGTTGACCATAATAGAAAGATCTTCAACAGATGTTTTTAAGTCTGTTAAATACTCTTTCTGTTGAGGGGTCAATCTAGAGTTTTCTATTAAAAATAAAAGATTTACAACCGATGCTAGCGGAGTTCTAATATGAAAACCCATATTCATTAAAGCTTCTTCTTTTACTTTAGATGCTTTATTGGAAATATTTTTTTCAATAATTAACTGCTCAGATAACTTACGATCTGTTATATCTTGTACACTGCCAACTAAGATAATTCTTTGAGTGATCTCATCATAAAAAACCTTAGCGTTTAGTGCTACATGTTTGATGGTATGATCTTCTTGTACAATTCGGTGTTCTATTTTGCAAAGAGACCCATTCTCAGAAATATTGTCAAAGAAATTAGATACATTTTGCTTATCATCAATATGCACATAACTTAAATAATCAGACATGCTAGGCTGAATACTATTTTGACGCAACCCAAAGATGTTATAAATTTCCATTGTCCATTTCATGGCATTAGAAACTATATCCATTTCAAAATTACCAAAGCGTGCCATTGCCTGTGCATCTAAGTAACGCTTTTCACTAATTGATAAATTACGTGCAGTATCTTCTAATTTAATGGTGGTCTTATACCGTTGTAATGCATATCTGATAGATCTGCCGAGTAGTTTTCCATCAAACTGTCCTTTCACTAAAAAATCTTGAGCACCAGCTTTGATGGATTGGTTACCGATAATTTCATTATTTACTTTTGTTGTGACAATTATAGGTAGGTTAGGAACCCTTTCTAGCAAGTTCGTCAAGGTCTTAAATCCAGTGCTATCAGGTAAATTTAATTCTAATAATATAATGTTTATTTCTTGTGTTTGTGCAATTTCAATACCATTAAAGAGTCCATCAGCTATAGTTAAATTATACCTAACTGAAGAATCTTTTAGTATTTTATTTAATTTTTGCCCATCCGTAGAATCATCATCAATCAATAAAATTGACGTTTTATTATTACTACTCATAAACTGTAGATTCGTTTTCTTTTCAAAAACACACAACTTAACTCTATATAGATTATCATTGTGATTGAACACAAGAGGGAGAAAGGAGGGCAAAAAATAAACCAAATGGTTTTGCTTACCCCTCAATCATTCTGTACAATGAGAATTAGACTTGTTACTCTTTGAGAAACACTCCTCTGAAAATGTCTTTTCTCGCTATTTTGCCTTAAAAAATGAGTCCGTAGCTCGGCTATGCACTAATTTTTTAAGACAAACTATCGAAAAAATCCAAATTTCATAGAAGCATTTCTTAAAGGGTAACAAGTCTATTTTAAATTCTTATAGAATTTGTTGCGTCTTTAAGACAGTATGTTTTTTAAGATTAAATCGGAATGAGGGAAAGTAGGGGTGGAAAAGAAATTCTTTTATGATTGTGGAACAATTGTTTTGGAAAATTGTCTTTTTTTCGGACTACCCTTTGGTTGATTTATTCAAATATGATGCCCAAATAGAAATAGTTGAATCATGTGACAGGCACATTGTCGTTAAATTCTATTTTTTAAGCCCATTTTTTTTAGAGAAATGTTGTTTGTGGTTAAATATGTGCCGTTAGAATCATTTTTAATAACGATAATCCCCTAGCTATTTTTTTAAGGAATAATTTAAATGGAAATTTGTATAATCTAGTAGTCGAAGAGATAAGTAATTGATAGTTTAAATGAGGTTATTTTTTCGTAAGACAAGGCGTGAGGATGAAGGAACGTAAATTCCTGAACCGCTTGCGGATGGGAAGCCATAGCCGTAGCTACCTGACTGACGAACAACGCAGTATTACGGAAAAAGAAGCCATTTAAACTGTCAAGGATTTACGCCTTCGACCACTAGTATCTTTTTTCCATAAAATACTTTTTAATGTATACGATAAAAGCACTTAAAAATCTATTTCTAGCGTACATGGAAGCGAATAAATTTACTTTTTCGCCACGAGAATTATTTGAACCTGTAGATTATATCCTCCAATTAGGAGGAAAGCGCTTAAGACCAGTATTGTTGCTAGGAAGTTATAATCTTTACCAAGAAGAAGTAAATCCAGCACTACCAGCAGCTTATGCATATGAAATTTTCCATAATTTCTCTTTAGTCCATGATGATATTATGGATGAGGCACCTCTTAGAAGAGGTAAAGCGACAATTCATAAAAAATATGACATAAATACGGGGATATTATCAGGAGATGTAATGCTGATTTATGCCTATAAATATTTAATAGAATTAGAAAAAAAAGAAGTAATACCTGAAATGCTTTCCATTTTTACTAAGGTCTCTACAGAAGTATGTATTGGACAGCAGTACGATATCAACTTTGAAACAGCTAAACAAGTAACAATAGAAGAGTACCTACAAATGATTGAGAGTAAAACGGCTGCATTAATTGCAGGAGCCATGTATTCAGGAGCTTTACTTGCCGGCGCTTCCAAGGTGGACTGTCAAAACTTATATAAATTTGGCCTTAACATAGGAATTGCCTTTCAACTGCAAGATGATATTTTAGATACTTTTGGAAATGCTGCTACTTTTGGAAAGAGAATAGGAGGAGATATAGTACAAAATAAAAAGACTTATTTAGTATTAGCAGCTTTAGAAAGAGCAAATAATAATCAAAGAGAACAATTGGAAAAACTCTTATCAAGTCGCCCAATAGAGGAGGAAGAGAAAATAAAAGTGGTTACTCAATTATTTAATGACTTAAATATAAAAGAGCTAGCCAATCAAAAGAAAGATGCTTACCATCTTAAAGCTTTAAAAAATCTAGATGCTTTGGATATTGATGCAAAAAAATTGCTCCCGTTGAAAACATTAGCAGAAAGCCTTTTGCAAAGAGTTCAATAGACTTGTTATTTTTTCGATAGTTTTCTTTAAAAAATCAGTGCAT
>CAYOBX010000011.1:28355-29038 GCA_964402245.1 uncultured Saprospiraceae bacterium
TACGGACTTATTTTTAAAGGAAAATAGTGGAAAAAGATATTTTCAGATGTCTGTTTATTAAAGGGTAACAAGTCTAATAAGAATTTATCTAAAAAAAAAGGAGCAACCACTATTAAATGGTTACCCCTCACACTATGAAACACTATATCTTAAAATTATTTTTTTTAGTTTAATAAAGCAATTTTACAAATAAAATTGTTATTAAACAAGAAAATTTTATAAAAAACGCCCGAAGCCCTATAAAAATGTTAAAGTTTTGATATTCGATAGTATATTTTAAAGAATATCAGAAATAGGCTCTCATTTGACATATTTATACTCGAAACAGGATAAATTACCGAAAATGAAACTTCCCAAATCTTGAAGATTTTGTAAGTCTAATTCAAAAATAAATTCGGTATTTTATCCTGTCCGTAGTAGAGAAGGTCAAATTTACATTAAGGTAACGAAGTTGTTTAAAAATGTATAGCCGATTTATTTGCAAGTCATTTGATCGCTAATGACTTCGCCTTTTTTAATTCCCGTATGCTATGGCTACAAAAATTAAAAAAGGCTGTGTCCTAGCAATCAAGCACTTACAACTAACTTCAGTCTAGATTCTTAAACAACTTCAACGGCAAAAAATAATTACCCCATTTGGACGGCTTCTTTTGCCCTTATTTTCCTTGAAAAAATACTTCCGT
>CAYOBX010000012.1:0-21137 GCA_964402245.1 uncultured Saprospiraceae bacterium
TCCTGCAAAAAGCAGGTATTCAGTCTTTTGATCAATTGGCAAAAACAGATGTTGCTACTTTAAAAACGATCTTAGTAAAGGCAGGCAAGCGATTCCAAAAGTATGACCCAAGTATTTGGAGACAGCAAGCAGAGCTTGCTGCCGCAGGAAAATGGGAAGTATTAGCAGTATGGAAAAAGCGAATTAAAAGAGGAAAGCCATCTTCAACTTCTAGGATTGTTATTGTGTAACTCATTTGTAACAGTCCACTTCTATCTTTGTGCTATATTCAATTATAATTGGCTAGGAGTCAGACGACAGGGATCAGGAGTCAGAACATTTTGCGTAATCGAAAGCAGAATCATCTTGAATCGAAGACGAAATAGCTCTCTTTTTACAGAAATCCACCTGACCCTTGACCCCTAACTTGTTACTTATAATTAATCGAATTACTTTCAAAAATAATAAAAATGGCCACTAAGAAAAATAATAAATCAATGGTTCAACAGAATCTAAAAAAGATCAAGTCCACTGCTAAATATATCAACACTCAAGTAGTTGGTACAGTAGAAGAGATAATTGAAGACACCAAATTAAATAGTAAAGAAGCTAGAAGAATCACCTCTTCTTCAGTAAAAGAATTACAATTTAGAAATAGCTTCGGTAAAGTAATGGCTACTTCCAAAAAAGTTAATAAGCGGGTAAAAAAGACAGCAACAGAAGTAATGGATAATGTTGTTACTACTACTAAGAAAAGTATTCAGAGTATTGATATCGCAGAGAATATTGAGCAATTGAAATCAAATACTATCAAAGCAAATGAATTTGCAATAACTACTACAGAGAATATTGTAAATACTGCTGTAAAGAATGGAATGCAATTGCAGAATATCACAGATAAAGCTGTTCAGGGTGGATTAAATCTAGCGGAAAGACAACAAGAAATGATCTTTACCACACTAGAAACTGTTAAAGGACAATTCCTTCAATCAAAAGATAGACTGAAAACTATTTTTAGCAAAAATTGAAGTCAATTGTAATATATGGGAGTAAATATGGAGGGGAGCATTAGTCGAATAATGACTTCCCTTCCTTTTTTTAATTCAAAAATTAAAAAATTTTGATATTATGTCTAAGAAAAAACGTACCACTAAAAGAAAAGACGCTGCAAAAAAAGCGGCAGCTAGTTTAGATCAAAATATATTGAAAGCCTCTGAGGCAATTCTTACCGTGTCAATGGAAGTTGGAAAAAAATGGCACAATTTAATTAAGCAAACAATTACGGTTACGGAGCCGATGAGAGAGAAACAAATTGACATGTTTTTTGATACTACCGAGGCCGTAGTTACACAAGTAGAAGAAGGAGCAGAAAAATTTAAAGATCTTTTAGGGATTGAAGAACCTATTGGAGATATTGTAAAAAAGAGATTTAATACTGAAAAGATTAGTACGAAGTTGCAAAAAAATGCAAGCAAGTTAGTTTCCGTAGTTGCAGCAAGTGGATTAAAAGAAAAGATGGAACAAGGAGCTATTAAATTGAAGATGGAAGTCTCCGAACGATTTAATATTGTAGAAAAAAAAGTCGCTAAAAAAACCGTCAAAAAAACAAAGACTAAAGCAAAGAAAGGTACTGCTAAAACAGTAAAACCAATAGTCAAAAAAATTAAAAAAACTGCAAAAAAGAAAGCTGCACCTAAAAAGGTAGCGGTAAAAAAAGTAGTCGCTAAAAAGACTCGTTCCAAAAAAGCAGTAACGAAAAAGGTCAGTGCAGGAAAAGATGATTTAAAAAAGATCTATGGAATAGGACCTAAAATGGAGAAAATCCTCCATACAAAAGGTATCCGTTCTTATGCTGATTTAAAAGCAATGACCGCAAAGGATTTACAAGTAATAATCAATAATTCTGGTGGAGTGTATAAATCTTACAAAGCAGGAAAATGGATTAGACAAGCTTCCATTGCTAGCAAAGGAGATTTCAAAAAATTAGCGGAATGGATAGATACAAATGTTAAGAAATAACTATATACTGCAAACGGGATAAAAAAGTGATTTTGAGAAAGATAGTTTGATGGTCTGACTATTTGATTGTCAACATCATGCAAACTATCAAGCCATCAGACAATTTAACCATTTTACACCGAGCAGAGTATAAGTCAGAGCTAATTCAATAAAAAAATGCTTGACAGCATAGCTGTCAAGCATTTTTTTATTGAATTAGGGAATAAGGAATCACAAAGAAGGATATAAAAACATATCCTCCAATACACTGCCTGGTTTAAAATGTTGCCAATCTTCACTAGAGTATAACAACCGATCCGCAATAAGATGCAAGACAGAAGGATTGACTCCAAGGCCTAAATGACTACCACGTACTTGAATATTTTGATGAATGGCTGTTTCTTCCTTCTCCATACAATATTCCCAAGGTACTACCCCATCTTCTTTACTATACACCGCAGTTGTTGGAACAGGCGCAGGATTCGGTAATTCTGCTATTAAAACAGGATCAATATCTTCCACCTTTTGGCCTCCTGATGCATAAGTGTATAACCAAGTAGCATTATTCTTCTTTACTACGGCTCGAAAAGGAGAACCTAAAGTAATGACTTGTCGAATAGTATTAGGTCGTTTCTTAGCTATTTCTCTAGCAAAAACGCCGCCTAAACTCCAACCAATCAAACTAATCCGCGTCCCATGCTCTTTATGCAATTGATCTACCAAGTCTAGCAATTGATCTTGATATTCTAATTTTCCATAATTTCTTCCAAGTCCCCAGTCATAAGCTGTATATCCCTGCTGATCTAAAAAGTTTCTTAATGGAGCAGTAGAACGTTTACTCGACATAAAACCTGGTAATACGACTACTGGATGACCATCCCCTTCTGTCTTACCGTAGAGTTTACGAAAAGGCAAAGAGATTCCTAATTCTGTCATAGCCCTACCTGCTTCGGTAATCGCCCAAAATAGGGACGGTTTTTGTCCTAATTTCTTTGTTGCAGTCATATATAACTAATTGAAAAAACAAAATCCAATGATTAAAGTTTGTAACTTTTATCAGTAGATTACATATTATGAAAACGACTTTTCGTCCGCCTTGATTTTAGACATACTTTCAAAGTAGTAATATACTGTTTATCAATGCATAAATAAAATAATATGTAAGAATAACACGAATAATTAACACTTTGTTTTGACTTTTAAAGGTATATTTAGGTTTATTATCGTTTTAGAAAACTATTGCATATTGAAATTTGGAATACAAGTAGAAAACTAGTATTTAAATAATTATCCAAGAAATCGCATTTTACCATGGAAGGTATATTGAAGAACCAACAATTTCAACAAAAATTAATAAAAATTGCTGCGGATCAAGGGAAGTCTCAAATAGAGATATATCAAGAAGCAGAAGGATATTTAAAAGAATTATATGCTGCTCAGCAACCATTTGCTAATATAGCAGCAATAGAATTATCTAATTTTATTCTTTCCAGAGGATATGACAAAACGATAGATGTTAACCCTACCGAAATAAAGGAGTTAACGAAAACTATGCGGAAGCACCCAGTAGCTTTTGTAATGACTCACAAGACCTATATTGATATGCTAGTCCTTGCAGTGGTATTGGCTAGGCATGGCTTACCCTTACCTTACACATTTGCTGGGGCCAATATGAATATGGCTGGATTAGGACTATTAGGCAAACAGAGTGGATTTATTTTTATTAGACGATCCTTCAAAAACAACCCTGTATATAAAGCAACCCTTCGACAATTCATTGCCACAAGAGTAAATGAAAAAGCACATTTCATGTGGTCCATAGAAGGCACTCGATCTAGAACAGGTAAACTGGTATGGCCGAAGATGGGCATTTTGAAATATATCATGGAGGCAGAGCAAGATTCTACCGAAGAAGTACAATATGTTCCTGTTTCTATTGTGTATGATCTTATTCCTGATGTATCGGATATGACCCAAGAAGGGAGAGGTAAAAAGAAAAAAGCAGAAAGTCTTACTTGGTTTATCGACTATGTACGTAAAATGAGCAATAAGTTTGGTCGAATCTCTCTTAGATTTGGAGAGCCTGTTTTGATCAAAGGAAAACATACCGCACCTATTCCTGATATGGAAGAGGAACATGTTGCTGCTCCTAATCAATTGTCTAAATTTGCTTTTGAGTTAGTGCATCGAATTAATCAAATTACTCCTGTTACAACTACCTCTTTGATCTGTACTTCGCTATTAAGTAAATATGCTTTACCTAAAAGGGCGATTGAAAGCGATATAGCAGAGTTAATGAAGGTAATTGAATATCATAATCCAGACGCATTAGTAGATAGAGGAAAGCCAATTGGAGAAAGTGTTCGCACAGCTTTGCATTTATTAAATCGAGCCAAATTAGTACAAACACAAGGGGAAGGTTTAAATTCTAAATATGTATTATCTACAGAAAACTATCTGTCTGCCAATTACTATTCTAACATGTCAGTCCATCATTTATATCGTCGGGCATTTATTGAATTAGCTTTAGAAAAAGTAAGAAAGCTCCCTCCATCAGATAGATTGTTCGCCTTTTGGGAGGCCATTATGAAATTACGGGATTTATTTAAGTTTGAATTTTTCTATTCCGATAAGCCAACCTTCTCTGACGAAATAGAAGAAGACCTTAGCTTCTTTCACAAAGACTGGAATAAACAACTCCAGGCAAAGAAAGATCCTATCTTATCCATGATAAAGGCCCAAAAGATCATTACTGCCCCAACTGTTTTATATACCTATGTAGAAGCTTACCAAGTAGTGGGACAAGCCTTGCTAAATTGGAAAACAGCCCAAGCATTTGATGAGAAAATATTCATCAAAACCTGCCTCACCTTAGGAGAAGAATTAAAATGGCAAGGTAAAATTCAAAGAATAGAAACCGTCTCTAAACCATTTTTAATCAATGGTATTAGATTGGTTAAAAATAGAGAACTAATACCCACCAAAAAAGATAAAAAAGAAAAAGCCATTAAACAGTTTTTAAAAGAATTGGACACTCTTGCGAAAGGGATTCACCGCTTACAAAAAATCACATTAGCCAAACCAGTAGAACATTTTCCTACTATCCCTATAGAAAGAAATATTGTTCCAGGATCTAAAACAGATAGTATCACTCGAGAAATCTTAGCTGGAGAATCAGGTGCTCATATTGGTGCATTTTTCGATTTAGATCGAACAATTATTAAGGATTTTTCTGCTAAGCAATTTTTTCAAACTCGTGCTTTAAGTGGTAAAATGACTTCTCAGGAAATAGTTGCACAGTTAGCCGGAGTGTTTTTATATGCCACAGGGGATAAAAATTTTGCTGCCTTAGCAGCGATGGGCGCTAAAGGGGTAAAAGGAGTTCCTGAAAAAGTATTTTTAGAAGTAGGCGAAGAAGTTTATAATAAACACTTAGCAGATGCTATCTATCCAGAATCGAGGGCATTGATTGCCGCTCATATTAGCAAAGGCCATACGGTAGCTGTAGTATCTGCTGCTACTCCCTATCAAGTGAGTCCAGTAGCTAGAGATGTAGGTATTGAACATATTATGTGTACAAGAATGGAGGTGGAAAACGAAAAATTTACAGGCAAAATAATCGAACCAGCTTGTTGGGGAGCAGGTAAAGCACATGCGGCAAGGGAGCTGACAGAACAATTTGATTTAAATCTATCCAAGAGTTATTTCTATACAGATAGTGCAGAAGATATGCCTCTGATGGAAATTGTTGGACATCCTATTGCTATTAACCCTGATCCAAAGTTATCTAGCTATGCTTTTCAAAATGATTGGCCCATCTATAGATTTGATGATGATCAGCCTTCCAAACTGACAGATTTGATTAGAACAGGACTTGCAGCTAGTAGTTTGATACCAGGAGCAATGCTTGGGATTGCAGCAGGAGTAAATACTTTATCATGGGAAAATGGCGTTAATACTATGATTGGAACTATAGCTGATTTAGTGACTTCCATTGCAGGCGTTCACCTAGCAGTAAAAGGAGAGGAACATTTGTGGAGTCATCGTCCTGCCGTATTTATGATTAATCATCAGAGTAATGTAGATATGTTTATTGCCTCCAAATTGATCCGAAAAGACGTTTCAGGTATTGCTAAAAAAGAGTTGCAGAAATACCCGATCATCGGTCAAATTATGCAAGCAGGTGGTGTCATATTTATTGATAGAAAAAATCGAAAGAAAGCTATAGAAGCAATGAAGCCAGCGGTGGATGCCTTAAAAAGTGGAACGTCTATTGTGATTTTTCCTGAAGGCACAAGGAGTAAAAGTTATAAACTAGGCAAGTTTAAAAAAGGGGCATTTCATTTAGCAATGGAAGCAGGCGTTCCGATTATTCCTATGATATTAAAAAATGCTCATGATGTATTACCGAAAGGTGCTGCCTTAATGAAATCAAGTGTGGTAAATGTGTGTATCCTTCCTCCGATTGCTACCACAGATTGGACTAAAGATAATTTAGAACAAAATGTAGCAAGGGTTAGAGACTTATTTTTAAAAGAATTAGGACAAGAAGGTTCTTCCCGAAAAGTGAAAGGGAATTCAGCTTCTGATTAGAGATTAAAACAAATTAATTTATTAAAACGTTATCTATTCGATGAATAATACTAAAAATATATTATTACTCTCTATTCTAATAGGAATAGGGTTAGGATTAGCTATAGGCCCTCTAGCAGGCCAATCTGATAGTACACATATACACGATGAGCACGATGAACACACTTATCATAACCATCAAAAAGAAAGTCTACTAGATCATTTGATAGAGACAGGAATGTCTCAATTAGAGGTTCAAACAAATCTGGAAAGTCTATTTAATGATAGAAAAAGAAAGAGTTATAAAAAGGCAGTTGGCACTTTTATATTTCAGGATGGTGATACCTGGAAAGATAGCATAGAAGTAAAAGTTAGAGGTGTTTTTAGAGCATCAAAATGTGACAACCCTCCCTTAAAAATAAAATATTCTAAGAAACTTCTTAAAGCAAGAGGCTTAAAAAAACGAAACGAATATAAGCTTGTGTATCCGTGTAAGAATGAAGAAGAATATCAAAACTATATCTACAAAGAATATTTAATTTATAAGTTGTACAATGAGTTAACGGAAAGAAGTTTGCGAGTGCACTTAATTGATTTCACATTACGAGATTCCGCTGACCGCATGGAACCTATTAAATCCACGGGTTTTATGATAGAACATCGAGAGGAATTGATTAAAAGATTAGATGCAGAAAAAAATGATACGAGATGCTTACCTATTAAAAATCTATCTGCGTATGATTATACCCTATTTCAGGTTTTCCAATTTATGATAGGTAATGTGGACTGGTTAATTCCGAATTGTAAAAATAGTGAAGTTATTCAGCTAAAGGATAGTATAATGATTCCAATTCCTTACGACTTTGATTATACTGGTTTTGTGAATCCTTCTTATGCTGTACCTTTTGCAACATTCAAACAAAAAGAGGTGACAGATCGGTATTTTCTTGGACACAAAAAAGATATTAAAGATCTAATGCCTGTATTCGATCTATTCAAGGAAAAAGAAAATACTTTTATAAATATTATTGATTCCTTTGAATATTTACCAAAAAAAGATCGAAAGATTCTAGTAAAATACCTGAACTCTTTTTATAAAATATTAGAACAACCTAAAAAAATTAAAAAAGTCTTTGTCCATGATATGGGAGATATGAAAGGAGTCTTCTAGTTATTCTAATTTGGGAACTCTTCCTAAAATACTTCCTAATTTCATGGCCTTTGCAGAATCTCCTTCAATCTTCAAGCGACCTTGGATAAAAGCAGTTTGCAGATTAAGTTGTCCCTTGGCAATCCTCATCATATGAGCGTCACTGATAGTAAACGTCACATCTGGAGTAGCTGCTTTTCCTCGTCTGACCACACCAGGTGATTTGTTTAAATCTACCTTCCATGCTGTAGGAACAGGGCCTGTAACTAAAAACTGAAACAAACCATTATTGGGTTTAATATGTTTCGCATTTTCTTTTAAGTATTTTTTTAAATGGGTAAATAGCGCATCAGATGCTGCTTTAGTAGGTTTCTTTGCTATTGCTACCTTTTTCTTTTTAGGCTTCCCTTTTTTCAGAATTTGTGCTTCTAATTCATTAGCGGCCTCTCTTAAATATTTTGTAAATATATCAAGATCAGGCATTGAGTTAACATCAGAAGTAGAGCTCATCGTAATCAATCCATCATAACTAAAAATAGCAATGATTAATCCCATCCCATCTATAACGGGTGCCGATCCCATCACAGAGAGCAATTTATGCCCATTGATATACAATGGAAAAGGCGGGCCAGGAACATTAGTAATTGTTACGTTGAAAGCAGGATTATGCAATTCTGATAGGTGAAATCTGGAATAGATCCGTGCGGCTTGATTTGCTAAACCAAAAGGAACTGCCTCCGCCATATTAGCAAGGGTTTTGGCACCTAATGCATCTTGATACGTTTTTCCTCTAATGGTATTTTCATTTATCACCTCTAAACGCTCAATTGGATCTTCTATATTAGTAGCAATTTGAATCAGCATATTAGAAATCTGATTACTCCCCTTTTCATTCCCAGCACCTCTTGTCGAAACAGGGACCATTGCCACCAAGGGTTTTTGAGGTAATTTGTCTTTTTCTAATAAATACCTTCTCAATGCACCAGCACATATTGCTAACAGCACATCATTCAAGGTACATTCCATGATGCTCTTTAAAGCCTTTACTCGATCTAGTGATAAAATGGCGGTATTCCATTTCCTTCTTGCAGAGACAATTCCATTCAAGGGAGTACTAGGAGCAGAAAAAGGAGCAGTTGGTAATTCTACTTTATTAGCCCGTGTTAAAAAACCTGCCTTTAAAGTAGCTGTCAAGGCATTGCCTATTAATTTTGGAAACTTAAAAGGATTTTTTGCAAAACTTACTGCACTATTCAGAATCAAGGACAATTCATTAGGTAATGGAGCAGGGTGATAAGGGCGAGGTTCTGGAATTTTAAGCACTTTATCCGTCATATCAAATATCAAACTCAAGATACCTGCTCCTGCCATTCCATCAATAGCTACATGATGAATTTTACTAATAATCGCTACTGATCCTTTAGGAACTTGTGGTACATTATCCAAACCTTCGACAAAAGTAAAAGACCATAAGGGCCTAGATTGGTCCAATGGTTCACTAAATATTTTAGAGGCTACCGCACGTAAATGTTTCCAACTGCCAGGCTTTGGCAAAGCAATATGATGGATATGTAAGTCTATATCAAAATTAGGATCGTCTACCCAATATGGATAGTCTATACTCATTGGTACATAGACTAGACGTTTCCGCATCTTTGGCATTTGGTGCAATCGGGAATGAATCGTTTTTTTAAAAGTTTCAAATTCCAACGATCCCTCAATAATCGCCACACTCCCTATATGCATTGGGCTAGTGTCTGTCTCTCCATATAGGAAAGCCGCATCCATACCAGAAATACTTTCCAGATTTGGGTTATCTATTTGGTCTAATGAAGGTAGTTTTGCTAAGGAAGATTCTTTTTGTTTAGCCATATAATACGCTGGTTATTTTGAACGGGTTATAATACCTATCTAAAGTAGGAATTAATATTCATACCTCCTAAATTTTTTAGAAAATAATTAACTAAAATAATTGAAAGATATTGCATAAATTAAACTTTGTAACTGAGTTGTAACTTAGGATTTGTACTTTTACCAGAATACAGTAACTACTTCAATAATATCCATTCTAATGGCAAATAAAAAAGAAGAAACTGCATCATTTGTGCTTCGCTTTACCCAAAAAGTATTCCAATCGGAAGCAGGAGAACCAGAAGTACAATGGAGAGGCAATATTCGACATGTACAAGGAGGGGAAGAAAAGCGTTTTTCAGAATTTGACGATGCGCTCGGATTCATTAGAGAAAAACTGGCGGATTTAACGATTATTGCGATGGAAGACAAAACACCAGAGGAGCAAAAAGGAATTTTAGCAAAAAGCTTCAATTTGTGGAAAAAAATGGCTTTAACGGCCCCACAACTAGTATTGGATACCATTAAAGATCCGAAGAAACAGATGGAACAAATGCAAACGCAAATTCAATCTGCTAGTGAAAATATTAGTCAAAAATTTGAAGAAACCATTGCTCAAAAAGTACCCATAGATGATTGGAGAGTTTCTTCCAAATCTGATTATAAAAACTTAGTAGGTTTGATTGAAAAATTATCTACAGATGTAGCGCAATTAAATAAAAAAGTGGATAAGATGAGTAAGAAATAAATCATATAAAAACAAAAATCATTTCCTTTCAATCTCAAATAGCAGATTTAGAAGCAGCGAAAGCTGCGGCACCTATTCAAGTTCAAACTTTGGGAAACTTCCAAGTATGGCGAGAAGGGACTGCTATCTCTGCTAAAGAATGGGGACGAGACAAAACCATACAGCTATTTCAATTCTTAATTGGTTCAATGCATAGACGAACCTTGCATAAAGAACAAATATTTGATAGGCTTTGGGAAGACTTAGATACTAAAAGTGCAGCACAAACTTTCAAGGTCGCTTTGCATGGCATCAATAAAACCTTAGAGCCTGATAGGAAAAAAAGAACCGACCCTCGATTTATTAATCGACAAGGCATTACTTACCAATTAAACCAGAACGATATTTGGTTAGATGCCTTCGCAGTAGAGCAGTATATCATATTGGGCAATGAGGCTATGCGTACAGAACCATCCATTGCTATAAAAACTTATAAGGAAGCATTAAAATTATATAAAGGTATTTATTTGCCTAATAGATTATACGAGGATTGGAGTAGTGCAGAACGAGAACGAATTCAGTTAATAGTCCTAAATACGACTGTTTCTTTGGGGGAGCTTTTGATAGAAGATAATCCAATGGAAAGCGTCCGACTAGCACAAGAGGCATTACTAATAGATAACACTTGGGAAGACGCTTATGGCTTACAAATGCAAGCCTATGCAAAGAAAGGGAATCGACCAATGGCCATTAAAACCTATCGACAATGCGAACAAACTTTGAAAAAAGAATTTGGTATTTCTCCGCTTCCAGAAACTAAGAAGTTATTACAGGCAATAGAAGCCATATAAAAAGGTCTGCAAAAGAATAGGCTTCAATTAAATGAAAACGAAATGCAAAACTTTAATTTTCATTTCAATTTTCATTTTAATTGATTTAGATACTAGGTCTTAGTTATTTTGGAAACAAGTCTAATACATTGATTAAAAAAATGCATGTTCACAGAAGAAATAAAAATCCCCTCTCTTTATCTATACTTAACAGAAGGAATAAGATCTTTCAAAGAAAGAGTACAATCTTTTCGTTTTCGAAGAAAATATCAACCTATTGTTAAAGGAGACAGCCATCCTGTTTTAGTCATTCCTGGATTTTTAGGAAATGATATAAATACTCTTCCGCTCCGCAAATTTCTCAATAGAATTGGTTATAAAACCTATGCTTGGGAATTAGGGCTTAACCTAGCTAATTTTGAAGATATTGATACCTTAGAAAAAAGAGTCAAGACATTATATCTAAAACATCAAGAAAAAATCAGCATAGTCGGTTGGAGTTTAGGGGGGATATATGCGAGAGAATTATCAAAACGGAACCCAGCTATCATCCGTCATATCATCACTACAGGTTCTCCTTTTAGAGGAATAAATCAGCCTAATAGAGTAAATTGGTTGCTGCGTTTATTAAAAGGAGATGTCGAAAAAGAAGTAGGGGCAGAATTTATTAAATCAATAGCAGAGCCTACCTCTGTTTTGACAACCTCGATCTATTCAAAAAAAGATGGGGCCGTTCCTTGGCAAGCTTGTATGGAGGCCACAGAAGATGCGCTACACAAAAATGTGGAGGTGAAAAGTAGCCATATTGGGATGCCTCATAATAAAGAGGTCTTGACTGTTATTGCAGATCGATTGGCTATTTAAAAAAGTGAAGCTATGCAGCTCAAGCTTCCAGCTTGAGTAATATTACTCAAGCTGGAAGCTTGAGCTACGTGCGCTCTAAATTAGGAAGAACGATTTTTTTTAATTTAATTCAGGCACTAAATTTTCTAATTTCTTACTTTTCTTTCCCCCAATAGGATGTTCTTCTAATAAATCACTCGCCAAATAAAAACCGTCTTGATCGGCTATTGAAGCCCTTACTTCTTTCACTTTTTCAGGGCTTATCACAGAAGCTTTATTACCAAAAGTATTTCGTACATAAGTCAACACCGCAGCCACTTCTTCATCATTCATTAAGCCTTCGAAGGGAGTCATAGGTACATTGCCTTTATAGTTTCTTCTTAATACAGTCATAGGGCCATAGATCCCTTTTAAAGTTAATTTGATTAATCGCTCTTCACTTCCATTCACCCACTTTGATTGTCTAAGTGGCGGATAGCCCGAAGCAGCTAGCCCTTGGCCTTGTTCTTGATGACAGGTTCCACAGTATGCTTCCCGTCCAAACAATTCTTTTCCTTTTGTAAAGGCGACTTTATCCGCACCTTCTAAATGAGTTCTTATTTCTTTCTTTTTTTCTACTAAGTTTTCTCCGTTCAAATGGGCAATAGCTCTTTTATAGGGAGGACGCAACCATTCGTCCATTGGTCCGCCAGCGGCAGCAGCTTCAACGACTTTTATGCCGTTCTCTTTATCTAACCATGATCCTGCCACCATTGCCTCTAGACGCACACGTCCATGTGGATCATTAGCAGCTTCTAATAATAAATCTACTTGATTATCAATTTGATGTCCTGTGTATCTAAGTACTCGGACAGCTGCAGCTCTGGCCCGAAAATCCTGAGCAGTCAATAGTTTTTTAAGTAAGAATTGGTCTATACTATTCAATCCCCATGTTACCCAAAGTGCTTCTAAAAGATGATGTTCATGCCTTGCATCTGACGTGTTTAGTTCTTCTATCCAAACACCTAATTCAAACAATACTGCTTTAGTGTCTCTCCCACGTAATTCTCTACGAGAACGGTAACGTGTTCTATATTCTGGTAATTTTAAATTATCTAACAAAGTAGCAATCGGTGCATCAGCAATTTGAGCTGGTTTTACTAATGGTCGGCTCGGGTAAGTAATTCGATATACCCTCCCATGTACATGATCCCGCATTGGATCACGAGCATTATGTTGCATATGGCCAATCAAAACGTTATGCCAATCCACCACATATAAGGAGCCATCAGGAGCGAATTCCATATCTACTGGACGGAAATTGGGATCGCTTCCTTCTAATAAATCTTGCCGCATTTGTAAACGCATCCCAGTCGTATCTTCTACTACCTGATGTTGTCGCATCCCTAAAAAACCAATTGTATTATTAATTAATAAATCGCCTTGTACTTCATCAGGAAAATGTCTACTGGATATAAATTCTAAACCAGAAGTAGGTCGGACCTTATCTTCTTCTTTTACTAAATCTGGAGCATGTGTATTAGCTTGTCCATATCGAGGCTGGATAGATTCTGGAAGCATCCACCGAATAGGTGGTCCTGAAGTTTCTGCGTATATATCCTGTCCCCACTCATCAAATGCAGTTCCCCAAGGATTAGGGATAGGAACTTGCGCAGTTCGTTCTAGATGTTTTCGCTGAGGACTATATCTGTAAAATCCACCATTGGTTCCTCTTACTGGACCATAAGGAGTTTCCACATTGGTATGCAAAAACACGCCTTCTCCCATTATGATAGCGCCAGAAGGATCTGCACAAAAAGCACTAATGACATGATGGGTATCATGGTCATCAAAACCACTTAATACAATCTCTTCTTTGTCTGCCTTATCATCTCCATCCGTATCTGTATATAATTTCAAATTCGTACCTTGAGAAATATATACACCTTCGGGAGCAAACTCAAAGCCAACAGGAATATGCAAATTATCCGCCCAAACAATCTGCTTATCTGCTTTATGATCTCCGTCCGTATCTTCTAAAATAATTAATTTATCATTGGGTTTCGGATCCCCTGGTTTGTAATGTGGATAAGTCGGCATCACCGCTACCCAAAGCCTTCCTTTATTATCAAAAGACAATTGAACAGGATTTGCTAAATCAGGAAATTCTTTTTCAGAAGCAAACAATTCGACCTTATAGCCAGTTGGTGTTTTTAATTTTTTTAGTGCGTCCTCACCATATAAATATTGGTTAGTTCCTCTGCCATAATCACCCGTTTTATAATTAGTCTTTACAATTTGTAAGGGATGTGTTTCCGCATCTGCTGCTGCTATCTCCATCACCGCTCCCTTAGCTGCCATCCATATAGCTTGATCTCGAATAGCCGTCATTTCTCGCTTTTTTTGGATTTCATCAGGGTAATTATTCGGACCAAAAGGATTGTAGCGTCTACCAAATACATGGACTCCATTAGGACTTTTATAGTCATCGTGCCAAAACCAATTTTTTTCTAAGACAGCAGCTAATACTTCCTCTTTATTAGCATGGGCTTTATTCTTAGAAGGACCAAAAATTTGATTGGTCAATAATGTTGCAAATTTTTTATAACCAGAATCATTTAACTGACACCCATCAATAGTTAGTTGTTTCCCTTCGCCAAACCATTTTTTTGTTGGATGAAAAACATCTAAAAAAGGAATTTTATTTTTCTCAGCTATTCTTTGGATGGCATCCGCATACATAGCCAAATGCTTGTTTTCAGTTACCCCATTTGGCAAATCATATTGATCTGATAAATCTTGAAAAGCAATAGGAGACACCAATACTAATTGAGGTGCAGTAGTTCCATTATACTCTTGAATAGAAGTATGCTGAATAAATGCCTCCAATTCCCCTTCAAAATTAGCCAATCCTGCTTCGCCTTCAAAGGATTCATTATAGCCAAAGAAAGCAATCACTATATCTGCTTGTAAGCGAGTCAGCCATTGATCTGGTGTTTCAAAGTGACCTTGGCTATTGGAAAAATTCGCTAATTCAGTTTGAAATTTCTCTGCTCCTGGAAAAGCCCAAGGAGAATATCGTCCAGAGTGAGGTCTGAAGCCTGGGGTATTTCCTCCATCACACATATTCCTAATAAATAGTTGATGATTGGGATAGCGAAGATGCATTTCTGTTTCAAAATAACCGAAATTGAGCATTCGAGAACATAGATTATTTCCTAATAAAACTATTCGATTTTCTTTTTCAAGTGGTAAATTTAGAGATGGGGCGTCTTGGTTCGTGCACTGTATTTGCAATAAAGTGAAAAATATAATCAGGAAGTACCAAAGAAGGAATGTTTGTTTTAGTTTCATTTTAATACTACTTTTATTTTTGTTTTGATTCTAAATCAAAAACTTTTTGTCCACCTACATAAGTTTGCAACACCTTAACATCCCGTATAGCGACGGCATCTATTTTTAGAATATCCTTATCCAAAACCACAAAATCTGCTAGCTTCCCTATTTCCAAAGTACCTTTAATCTCTTCTTCAAAGGCAGCATAAGCAGCATTTTTAGTATATGCTTGTAAAGCCTCTTCTACATTAATTTTTTGTTCAGGAACCCAACCATCTGGATTTTTATCATCCAATGTTCTCCTAGTAACAGCCGCATAAATCCCATATAGTGGTTGTGCGGGTGCAACTGGCCAATCACTTCCAAATGCAAGCGTAGTATTAGCATCTAGCAAGGATTTAAAAGCATAGGTAGTTTTAATTCTTTCAGGACCAATTAATTCTTCTGCCCATCTTCCATCATCAATAGCATGATAGGGTTGCATACTGGCAATAACTTCCAAATTAGCTAGTCGAGGTATATCTTCTGGAGCGATATGTTGCACATGTTCAATTCGAAATCGTCTATCTTTTTTTCCATTTTTCTTTACGACTCTATCAAATATATTTAAAAGAGAATGAATCGCATCATCTCCAATTGCATGTACCATTATTTGAAAATCTGACTTATCAGCCCCATCGATCCACTGGTATAAATTTTCTTTGCTGTTTAAAAAAAAACCTTTATCCTTGGGTTGGTCCGTATACCCTCTATGGAATGCGGCAGTATGAGATCCCAAAGACCCGTCAACAAAACCTTTTACTCCTCCTTTCTTTAGGAATTTGGATTTATCTTTATTTACTCCAGTTAATTTATTCCAATAATAAATTGGATCAATAGTATAGATTCTGACTGCTAATTTTCCTGCTTTATCAAACTGATTAGCCACTTCATAAGTACCTAAACTATCAACATCATGAACACTAGTGACTCCGTTTGATAAAAAGTATTTCATAGCAGCAGTCAATGCTTTTTCTTTATTTTCAGGAGTCATTGGCGGAATGGCATCTAATACTGAATTCATCGCATTGCCCTTAAGTATTCCAGTAGGAAATCCTTTGGCATCTTTAATTATTTTACCACTCCCTACCTCTGGTGTGTTTTCATCAATTCCCGCTATTTTCAAAGCTGCGGAGTTGGCTAATACCATATGTCCATCCAAACGATATAATACAGCAGGATTCTCTTTCGTGTATTCATCAATCCATTCTTTCTTTGGCAATTCTCCTCCCCATAAAGTATGATCCCAATTACCCTCTAAAATCCATTCTCCTGATTCAAGAGTATTTGCATAATCTGCTATTCTTCTTGTGAACTCTTCTGGGGTATGGGCATCTCTTAGTTCCACACTTAAAAGCGCATTGCCCCCCATCATTAGATGAACATGGCAATCAATAAAACCAGGGGTAATAAACTGGCCTTTCATATCAATTATTTTCGTCTGATTCCCCTTATAAGACCCAATAGATTCTATCGAACCAACTGCCATTAGGGTATCTCCGCTAATTGCCATTGCTTGTGCGGTTGGTTGGTGTTCGTTTCCTGTCCATATGACAGCATTGGAAAGGATAAGATCTGCTATTGCTTGATCTTCATTTTGACAAGCAATCATTAAAGTCAATATAAAAAGGAAAAAGCCTCTTTTAAGAAATAGTGGCATGGAATGGTAGTTGATTATATAAGATTAATGCTTTTGAATTGGAATGACCTTTTGATAGGACGTATTAGGATTATTCTTAAAGGTAGGAAAAAAGAATTAGGTAAGAAATAAAAGGGACTATAATTAGAACAAACCTCTACTACTCACATCACATAGTTATTTGTTTTCAGGATGTTTATACAGCTCTTTCTAGGTATGGCATTTACGTGTGCCATGCTCTGCGAATCTCTGTGTTTTTCTATGTGAATCTCTGTTGAATAACCTGTAAATAAAGTTGTTATTTACCTTCTGCTTCCAATCGACGAATATTTAAAAGATTAACAATACAGCTTGTATGATCTCCTACTGTTAATACGAATTCTTGTTTTACTTTAGTACCGTTTGCATAGGCTGCAGGACTCCAATCGGGCATATTACAAGTAGTCTCTAATAATAATTGGTCTGTTTTTTCATCTTTAGAGGACTCTACCACCTGTGCATCAATAACTTTCCCTTCTTCATTCACCACAAATTTTACTGCAGCTAAATTGTATTGTTCAACATTGTAAATTTTATCAACCCCCTTGTCTTGTAAGTATTGATCCAACTGCTCTGGTCCACCAGCATACATTGCTTCTTTTTCAGGGTCTACTGTAAAGGAAAAATTCATCTCTTTGGGCTCATTATGGACTAAAGTATTCTCTGGCAGGTATTTTACTTTTATGGCAATATCGGTACGGATATCAGCAGTAGCCATTCTCTCTTTTTGTTCTTCTGTGAGTTGGTCATTCTTACTTACTGCTGTATGGAGAATGCCTTTGTTAATTGTTGTAATCTCCACTGAGTTATAATACTTAACCCATGATGATTTATAATATTGGTTTAACTCCTTTAAAGTTTGAGCTTTTGTTAACTTGTCTTTTGTAATAGAAAGGGAAGGATACACTCTATTTATCTCATATTTTAAATCATAAGGTAAGTTATCTTGAGCATTACCAATAAATGGAAACGTAAATACAAGAAAGAGTAGGCTTAGTAACGATGAAATAATAAATCCGTCAAGTTGGATGAATTTATTTTGTTTCCAATTTTTCTCAAAAAATCTTTGCATAGCAGAGCTATGGAAATATTTTTTGAGGAAAAATGGGAGCAAAAGAGACCGTCCAAATGACCGAGTTATTCTTTTATCGTTACTTAGGTTAGTTATGTTCGTTTTCATACGTTCTAATATATAACTATTTTCTCTCTATTTCAACTATAAAATTAGCCTGAGAGCAGACATTAATCGGGTTCTCTTTTTTACAAGGTCAACCAATAATTGGCCTTTAAAACCAAACTTCTATTTTTTGGTCCAAACATCCCATCCACTAAATAATTATCGGTATATACCAAAAATAAATCCGACATGGGTGCAAAACGCCATTGGAATCGGGCATTTATATTAAAATTTTCTGCTTGGGTATTGTATTGCAAAAAAGTGGTAAAGAACAAATCAGTGGAAAAATTAATTTCAATACTTCCTGTAGCAAGCGTTAAATCTAAATCTCCAAAAGGCGCTGGTAATCGGATATTATTTTGCTCAATACCTACAGAAAAATTTCCCCATGGTTGCACTCGATAAGATACACTGCCACGACTCGTTAATTTGGTTCCTCCATAAAATTGTCCATACACAATAAACCATTCTGTATTTAATCGCTTCCTCAAATCTGTGTTGAATTGAATATTAAATTCTTTCATCGTATAGGACTTCGCAGGTAGCGGGGTCTCTGTTAAAGCAAATGGAAACAATAAATCGACATAGTGATTATTTAAGCGAAATCGTAACTGGCTTGTATTTTTGAAAAAGAAAAAATGTCGTAGTCGAGTATACCATTCTGTTAAACCACCAGAAGGGTCTAAGTACACAAAGTTTTCAATACCAGACCAATGGAAGTTAATATTTTTACTTTCTTCCGGATAAATGAAGTAATTGAGCATATTCCCAATTTGGGTAAATCCTATACGCACTACCTCATTAGTTTCTGGATTAAAATTGAATAAGCGACCTGTAAATCCTATATCTGAGAAATAGTTTTCACTCATACTTTGAACCGTCAAAAAGGTTCTAAAGTTTTTCCCATCATAATCGAAACGACCGTATAGATGTCGGTTATTCTCGCTAAATCCTTCTTTAATGGATTGGATATATCCAGTCTGTGCACGCCATTTTCCATCAGGGGTACTATAATTAAATTCTCCCCCTACATTCCTTCCAAAATCACCTGCTATACTTTCTCCATCAGAAAAACCCTGCCTATTTAAGAATATTCCTTTTATGGAAGAACGTTTCCATAATCGGTGTTGAAAAGTTAATGCACTATAGTTTTGACCACTACTTTGTTCATTTCCATCGGTATGCATATTCAATAATCCGACACGTAATTTAGAATTGAGATTACCACTCAATCGAACTCCATATTTTATGGGAACTGTATTCCCACGAGCATCTAATCCTATCCGTCGAGAATAAAAAGGACGCTCTGCAAACTGTCCAAAATCATTAAACACATCTGCGTTTTCAATAAAAAATTGCCGTCGTTCTGGAAAGAAAATATTGAATCGAGTAAGATTGGTTACTTGACGATCTACTTCCACTTGAGAAAAATCTGGATTGAAAGTAAGGTCTAGATTCAAGGTAGAATTTAAGGCTATTTTGGCATCTCCACCAACACCAAAATCCGTAGATTTGGCTGTTGGTTCTACTGTATAATTTTTATCATTTGACACTCTCGCATAAGGGATTAAAGAAACATTCTTTCCAGCTTTGATTGGTGCCTTATCCCATCGTAAACTACCTAAATATCCAAGATCAAAAATATTAAATTGTCTAGGGATCGGTGACCAAGTATGTGTTTCATTACTACCAGGCTCTAGTCGAATAAAATTAATACCCCACTCTTCTATCCCAGTTTTAAAACGTAAGGTTTTGAATGGAATCGCCATTTCTACCGTCCAATGATCTCTATAATTTTCTACCCCGACCACCCACTTATTATCCCAACTATCATCTATCCCGTCCGATAATGCTGCTTCCGTTTGTGCCCCCAAAGCATTCACCGCAAAGAAACTTCCATTGGTTTGTTCTTTTACCGGATCTATTAAAACCGCAAAAGCATCACTTTCTCCAAAGTTATCTCGCTTCAGCGTTTGGATTACATAATTTTGATCATCCCAACATGTCGCAGCTATGTAAACAAATTTATCATCATAGGTCATTTGAACCTCTGTTTGTTGTTTAGCTTGCTCTCCATCAATTGGAGCTTGTAACCAAAAATTGGTGGCTTTTTCTGCTGACTGCCAGATAGTTTCTTTTAGTTGCCCATCTATTGTTATTGCCTCATTTGTTTGTTGAATGACGAGCTGTGGAAATTGGATGTCTGCTTCTTGTGCAGTAGCAACTTGTGCAAGTAGTGATAGGAGAAGAGTGAATAAAATATTATTTTTCAATGATAGTTTTTTTTGCTATCCCTCATGCCTTGGAATTAGGATTTTTAGGATTTTAAGATTTATAGGATGCTGTATATGATTTTACTGTTTCTGAGTAAGGTGTTGTTGTACATGACGCTTTTCTTTCTTAGAAGAATGTTGTGTATGATACATATCTTCCTTGAATATAATTATTCAACTGTAAAATTAAGAATAGTCATCATCTAATTCAGCATTCTATAATCCCAAAATTCTACGAATCCTAATCACGTTGATTTTCTGGATGATTTAAATTGTAGACTCTTTTAAAAGTTAAGCTTTTTGAACCAAAGTTAAGTAATAATCCAATTGGTAATTTATAAGCTTGGCAATAATTCATTGCTTGTGCTAGATGTACATCTTCTAGTCGAATGACTGCTTTCAATTCTACCATAATGGTATCCTCCACAAAAAAATCGACTCGCCTCATTCCAACAGAATGCCCATTATAGAATATACTCATTGAAAGTTCTCTATCAAAATTGAGCCCTTGATCTTTCATTTCTACTGCTAAGGCCCTTTGATAGATTACCTCTTGAAAGCCATTGCCTAATTGACTATGTACCTTCATAGCACAGCCAATGATTTTGTGTGTTAATTCTTTATATTTCATCGTATTTAGATTTATACAAATCTACTCCTTTCTGGACTAGGATTCATAAGATTTTGGGATTTTAGGATTCTAAA
>CAYOBX010000012.1:21237-28972 GCA_964402245.1 uncultured Saprospiraceae bacterium
AGAGGAGAGCAAAACCTTCAAAAAACATATAATTTATAGCATTATTCCTCTTTCATTTCCTATATTGATGCTAAAAATAAAATCCATATGACCACCATAATTAGAAACGGCCTATTCTTTGACGGAACAGGCGCAAAAGGTAGAAAAGCTGATCTGCTCATCCAAGAAGGAAAGGTAGCCGCTATACATGATCAGGCACCTACCATTGAAGGAGCGAAAGAAATAGATGCCACTGGAAAATGGGTAACACCAGGATTCGTAGACATCCATACCCATTATGATGCGGAAATTGAAGTAATGCCCGGCTTAGAAGAGTCCGTTCGTCATGGAACGACGACAGTAGTAATGGGGAATTGCTCTATCTCTGCGGCTTTAGGAAAAGATGAAGATATAGTCGATTTATTTTGTCGAGTGGAGAATATGCCTGCGCAGGTACTGACAGAATGGATAAAAGATAAAATTACTTGGAATAATTTAGCGGAGTATTATGAGCATTTGGATAGCTTACCGATGGGACCGAATGTTGCTAGTTTTGTTGGTCATTCTAATATTAGAATTGCCGCAATGGGAGTGGATAGAAGTTTTAAAGTATCCAAAGCTTCTAAGGCCGAGCAAACGAAAATGAATAATTATCTGAGCGAAGCAATGGAGGCCGGTTACTTAGGAATGTCCATAGATATGTTACCTTTTCATCGATGGGGTGGGGTATTTACAAAAGACTACAAAGGGACTTCTGTACCTTCTCAACAAGCATCTGTCAAAGAGTATCGTACTTTGGCAAATATACTTAGAAAACATAATCGAGTATTGCAAGCCACGCCTAATGCGCTAGATAAAAAATCAGGGATTCATTTATTACGGATGAGTTCTGGATTATTTAGAAAGCCTTTGAAAACGACCATTGTTGCAGCGATGGATTTAAAAACGGACGAAAAGATTCATAAGGTAGTGACAACCTTAGCAACAATGGGTAAAAAGTTCTTTAATGCAGATATGCTTTTTCAAGCATTGGCGATGCCTTTTTTAAATTATGGCGAGGGGCCAATTACGCCACTATTTGAAGAGTTTCCTTCTATGGTAGAAGTCATTGGTGCCAACCGAGCGGAAAGAAAACTAGCCTTTCAAGACCCTGCTTTTAGAAAACGTTTTAGAAAGGATTGGCATCATAAAGGTACTTCTGTTTTTCCAAGATTATTAAAAGAAATGACGATTGAAAAAGCGCCTGATTCTAGTTTGATTGCTAAAACATTTCAGGAAGTGGCAGATCAGTCAGGCAAAGATGGCTTAGATTGTTTTATGGATTTAATCATTGACTATGATACCGATTTGATCTGGAAATGTACGGCTGCCAATCATCGGGATGAAGTGCGTGTAAAGTTACTAGCACATGAGGGCACCATTCCAGGCTTTAATGATTCAGGAGCACATAATGTAAATATGGCTTTTCATGATGGTTCCTTACAAGCCTTAAGACAGTCTCTACTGTATCCAGATATTTTGCCAATAGAAAAAGCCATTCATCGATTAACTAAAATGCCTTGCGATTGGCTAGGCTTAGATGCAGGTTCTTTGGAAGTGGGAAGGCGAGCTGATGTATGTGTGATTGATCCTACTCAATTAAATAGTGGTTTAACAGAAGAACCTATTGAGGATTATCACCCAAGTTTAAAAGGGGCTTTTCGATATGTCAAACGATCCGATGGTGTTGTTCAAAATGTATTGATTAATGGCTCAGAGGTGTTTAGTGCAGGGGATGGCTTTGTGGAAGATTTGGGAAAGAAGAAATATGGACAATTATTACGTAGTCAGAATTAATTTTGAGTAAAAAATTTGAAAAAATGACCTTTACCGATTGGAAAAATAAAGCAAAATATTTTACCTATAAAAATAACCAGATTGCTTATTGGGAAGAGGGGCAAGGACCTACCCTATTATTAATACATGGCTTTCCCACGTCATCATGGGATTGGCATAAGATGTGGGGAGATTTGACACAACGTTATCGAGTAATTGCTCCTGACATGATTGGTTTTGGTTATTCTGACAAACCCAAAAACTACACTTATTCAATTACAGATCAAGCAAGATTACATGAGGCATTTGTAGATCATATGAGTATAAAGGAATCCCATTTATTGGTACATGATTATGGCGTATCGGTGGCCCAAGAAATGCTAGCTTCATTTTCAGAAAGAGGAACGGAAGGTTTTCAAATATTGTCTTGCTGCTTTTTAAATGGAGGCTTATTTCCTGAATTACATCGAGCTAAGTTAGTCCAAAAATTATTGAATAGTCCAATCGGATCTATTTTCAATCGCTTTTTAAGTAAGAAAAGTTTACGCAATAGTTTTCATGATATTTATGGCGATCAAAAAGCTAGTGAAGAAGAAATTGATTATTTTTATCAACTTGTTATACACAATGATGGAAAGAATATCATGCATAAATTAATTGGCTATATCAATGATAGAAGAAATAATGCCAAAAGATGGAAAGCAGCTATTGTTGATGCAAGGATGCCTATAAAGATTATTAATGGTCCATTAGATCCAGTTTCTGGTAGGCACTTAGCAGACTATTGTCAAAAAATACTCCCGAATCCCAATATCAGTATATTAGAAGGGGTCGGACATTATCCACATGACGAAGCGCCTATTAGGGTCAGAGATTCTTATTTTGAATTTATGGCAAACCATGAAAAAATAATAACTTAAAATGCGACTATTTATTCTAATTATTTTTGTTGCTTTACTTACATCTTGCCATCAAGCCAAAGATAAAACGCTCTCCCCTCCTATAATAGCCCCCTTTGAACAGCTAGATACTTTAGCGACCAATGATTGGTGGAACAGAGGAAAAAGTAAAATCATTGACCTCAAAGTTCCAAGGGAGGAAATCATTGCATTTGGTATGTATACGGTTGCCAACAGTACGGTAAAAATGACCGCACAGTTTTTTCCATTATATCCAAATGAAACGAGAACCGTTAGGCTAGAAGTCAAGGAGAATAATCAATGGAAAGAGATACAGCAGCAACAAATAAACGATATAGGATGGTCTGCATTATTTCGGGTAGAGAACTGGGATATGAGTAAGGATGTTTCCTACCGATTGCGACATGGTGCAACTGCCCAATTTGAAGGAGTAATACGAAAGGACCCAGTCCATAAAGAGGAAATTAAATTAGCTGCTTTTTCTTGCAATAGTAATAAAGACAGAGGAGATCGGGCTAATTATATTCGCAACGTCAATCACCAAGACCCTGATTTATTGTTCTTTGCAGGGGATCAATCTTATGACCACAAAGAACATACCGCAGCATGGTTGAAATTTGGGATGCAATTCAGAGAGCTTTTTAGAACTCGGCCTTGTATTACTATTCCCGATGACCACGATATTGGACAAGGGAATATATGGGGAGAATATGGTAAAAAAGCAGCTTCTCAAGCAGGAAATGATGGGGGCTACTTCTTTCATAGGGAGTATGTAAAAATGGTAGAACGATGCCAAACAGCTCACCTTCCAGACCCCTTTGATCCAACTCCGATCCAACAAAACATTGGCGTTTATTATACCAATTTAATCATAGGTGGAGTAGATTTTGCAATTTTAGAGGATAGAAAATTCAAGTCTGGTCCAAAGGGAAAAATTCCTCAACAAGGCCCACGTCCTGACCATATCCGAAATCCAAATTATGATCCAGCATCAGTAGATGTGGAAGGTTTAGAATTATTAGGAGACAGGCAATTAATTTTTTTAGAGCAATGGGGACAGGTAAAAGAAGGCATTCAAATGAAAGCAGTTTTATCTCAGACAGGATTCTGTGGAGGTGCTCATCTTCATGGCAAAAAAGAAAATCGACTACATGCAGATTTGGACTCCAATGGATGGCCTCAAACAGGTAGAAATAAAGCATTAAGTCTCATAAAAAAAGCGAATGCAATCCATATAGGTGGCGATCAGCATTTAGCAACCCTTATACATCATGGAATTGATCAATTTGAGGATGGACCTTGGGCCTTTATTGTGCCTGCCATCGTGAATAATTATTATAGCCGGTGGTGGTGGCCAGAAGATGAAAAAGCAGGGAAGAATAATAATACTAAGCTTCCTTGGACAGGACAATATTTAGATGGTTTTAATAACAAAATCACCATGCAAGCCTATGTCAATCCTGAAAGCCCTTCAAGCGGTAGTGGATATGGTTTGATTCGTTTTGACAAAACTACTTCAACAGTCACTTTCGAATGTTGGCCTAGGGAGGAAGATGTAACTAAAGAAGGAGCGAAGCAGTTTACTGGATGGCCTATAACTGTAGATATGTTGGGTATTTAATTCTGCTTTTATATAGTTTTTAGAGAAATATGAATACACATTTACCTTTCGCTGAAATGAAATTCAGAGAAACGTAAATACATACACAAACATACTATGCCATTTTATCCACAATTAATAATCAAATCTAAAAACACTCCCAAAGAAATAACTAAAAAACAAAGAACTGCAAAAAATATCAAAAAACTAAAAGAAGCTTTAGCAGCACACTTTTCTACGTCAAAATCAGAACAATCTAAGAACCCTTCCAAAGGAAAAACGATTAAAATAGCTACTTGGAATATCAGAAAATTTGGAGGAAGTAGAAGTGGTGGAAGAGATTTTGAGGCCATGTATTATATCGCTGAAATAATTGATTGTTTTGATATATTGGCAATTCAAGAAGTACTAGCAGATTTAAGTGGTATCAAAAAATTAAAAAAAATTCTTGGTCCTGATTGGGAGTATATTGCTAGTGATGTCTCAGATGGTGATCCAGGGAATGGCGAACGGATGGTTTTTCTATACAATCGTAGTACGGTACAGTTTACGAATATAGCAGGAGAATTAACTTTAAAAGAAGGGGCCAAAATACGCGCAGCATTTGGAGAACGTATTAAATTGGAAAATGGATTAGCTTTAAAATTAGGAAAAAAAGTAAAACGAGAATTTGCAGTTAAAATTAAGACAAGTAAAGATGGAACTCAGAAATTAAAAAGTGATTTGACGATTCCTTTAAAAGATAGTAGCTTACAATTACCAGAAGGTACTAGTTTGGTTTTGACTAAAAATACAATCATCAATCCTTCAGAGGATGGGAAAATCGTTATTCCAGATATTGTTTCAGGAAAAAAAGCTCGCCTAAAATTACCTGAAAATTCGTTTGATGATGCCCTCCGACAATTTGCTAGAACCCCTTACATCATCTCTTTTCAGGCTGGTTGGCTAAAACTTAATTTATGTACGGTTCATATTTTTTATGGTGCTGCTAGTGGAACTAAATTAATTCAAAGAAAAAGCGAGATTGAACAATTGACTAAAGCCTTAGCCAATAAAGCTAAAAAAGAATTTAAATTAGATGATAAAACGTTTCTTGGCGTTTTAGGGGATTTTAATATAGTTGGACAAAATCATCCTACCATGGAAGCCTTAGAATCTAATGGCTTCGAAGTCAATGATAAATTGAAAACGATTCCAGGATCTAATGTAAAAAGAGATAAATTTTATGATCAAATAGCTTTTTGGCAACCAAAACGTAATTTAGGGTACGCATCTTTAGATGTTCTAGCGGCTAATATCTTTGACTTTTTTGAACATATTTATACGATGGAGGATAAAGCTATTTATGAAGCTGATGAAGACAGATCTTTTTCCGATAAACAATTTATAAACTGGCGTACGTATAAAATATCCGATCATTTACCGATGTGGGTGGAGCTTAGAACAGATTTTGGGGAAGCTTATCTAGATGCCATTATTAATTCTCAAGAAAATGTTTAGTTCAAAAATTACATACCCATCCAACGTTTCCGACGTTCTTCTGGTGTTTCTGTATTCTTTTCTTTTCCCGAATTAAAATTTCGGAAATTGTAAGTAAATTTGAGCATAAAATATTGCTGCAATACATTAGTCCGTAAATCTTCTATATAAACATCTGTCACCGAGCGGCGGATACTTTGGTTTTGGTTCAATAAATCGAAAGTACTAATCGCTAATTCCCCTCTTTGTTCTTTTAATAATTTGACTCCTAAACTCATATTCCAAAGAAAATAACTTTGGTCAAAAGAATCGGATAGTCCATCGTAAACTTGATGGGATATATTGGTCCGATAAACTATCCCATTAGGAAAGATAACTCCCAAGGCTACATTAGTTCTCTGACTCAAATAATTGGTATTACCTGCTAGACTAAGACTGTTTGTTACTTGATTAAAACTTGAGCGGGAAGAGATCGTAAAATCTACACGATGGCTAATATTGCTGGCAAAAGTAAGCCCCATCGTTAAGCTTCGATTATCTGATGTATTTATTTGTTCATTAATAAAGCCAGGTATCTGTACTAAATTAGCAGCTAAGTCTAAATTGACATTTGTTTTAATAGGTTTCAAAGGAAAACCAAAGGTAGAAAATACTTGATAATTTCTATACCCATCTGCATTTATAGGTTGGGATAGCTGGGTCCCTCGTTGTACATCCAATTGAGCAAAAATTGGATGGTCGCTATCCGCTAAAAAGATAGAATTGCCGACATAGTTTTGGGTAAAAGTACCTCTTAACATCAAAAAGAAAACGTTGGCTTTTTCCAAATTGGATTTGGAATAACGCATAAAAAAACTGTGGTTGAAAGACTGATCCAAGTCAGGATTGCCAATGCTTAATTGCAACGGATTACTATTATCTATCACATTTTGCAATTGCTGAATAGTAGGTATTTGCGTATTAGAACGATAAAAAAAGCGTAGATTTTCCTGTTTGGAAATATTATACCGGATCATTCCAAAGGGAAGGATATTAAAGTAATTTCTATTTAACTGTAATTGATTCGGAAAAATTTCATCACTATTTAAATAAGACCATTGGGCATTCGCTCTTACAATCGCAAAGAATTCTCGTCCCTGTCGAATCCTACACCTGTTCCCAAACGATGCGTCCAATAGTCGTTCGTAAATACACTACTCAAAGATTCGTTAAAAGCATCGTGGGATTGGGTTTCTTCCACAAAGTCAAAGGTTCGTTTATCCGATTCCTCTTCTTGTAAACTGGCTTCATAGCTTAACATCAACATACCAGAGCCAATAGGTTCGGTATAATTCAAACTAGCAGAATGTTGCCAACCTTGAATGTCTAAATCATTCAGTTGATTTAAAGTATCTAGAATAGGCAACATTCTTCGGTTAAGAAAGCTTTCTGAGTTTAGTTGGCTTTCCCCCTTATTATTAACTGGCCCAAGTCAACATCTATCTTCGTCAGGGTAACTTCTTGTATAAAATCTGCGAAGCCTATAAAAGATACTTTCAATTTGTACCCCCCTTTCTCCACATCTTTGAATATAAATTGCCCTTTATCATCCGTAACAGTTGATAGTATTTCTTCTTCCCAAGGATATAACAATTGTACATGTGCCCCAGGTAAAGGAGCAGTGGCTTCTTGGTCTAGGATAGTACCAGCAATAGATAGCCCTTGGGCTTGTAATAAACATGGCAATAATAAAAAAAGGAATAACAGGGTTCTTTGCATGTAAAAAATTAAGGCTCTTTGACAAATCCTGTGGCCAATGAAAAAGAAATTAATTAATTTATTTTTTCTTTACTTTACTTTTCATCTTCCTCTCCTTCTTTCGTTTTTCCCGCCGCTCCCCTCTTCTCGCTTCTCTTTCCTTTTGAATGGTTGTCCATTTTTCTCTCTGTTCTGTAGTTAAGTA
>CAYOBX010000013.1:0-28219 GCA_964402245.1 uncultured Saprospiraceae bacterium
TTAGTTTCCTTTTCTTGTACGGGTCCTATTATCGGATCAGCACTAGTGGCATCAGCAAAAGATGTATGGGGGCCATTCACTGTGATGTTAGGATTTTCATCGGCGCTTGCATTGCCATTTGGTTTGTTTGCAGCATTTCCAGCACTATTGAACACATTGCCAAGTTCTGGTTCATGGATGAATTCCGTAAAAGTAGTTTTGGGCTTTTTAGAATTAGCTCTTGCACTTAAGTTTTTATCTGTAGCAGATATGACTATGGGATGGGGAATTTTGAAATATGAATTATTCTTAGGGCTTTGGATTTTGTGCTTCTTAGGAACCACACTATACCTAATGGGTTTTATAAAATTTCCGCACGATAGTCCACTCAAAAAATTGAGTATTCCAAGAATGGGTTTTGCAGCCTTGTTTGCTGCAGTAACAATTTATCTTGCAACAGGCTTCACTATCAATGACAAAACACACTCTTACAATGCACTAGGCCTTATGAGTGGTTTAGCCCCTCCTGGTAATTACAATTACTTTTTAGGAGAGCAAGAAGCCACCAAAGTGGACTCGAATATTAAGAGCAGATTCTCTTCATTTACAAAATGTGCTAATAATTTAGATTGCTTCAAAGATTATTATGAAGGGGTAGAATATGCAAATGAAATCAACAAGCCTATCCTTCTTGATTTTACTGGCTTCGGATGTGTAAACTGTAGGAAAACAGAAGAGCATATTTGGATTGTCGATGACGTATGGTCAAAGCTGGATGAAGATTTTGTTTTGATCTCTCTTTATGTGGACGACAGAAAAAAACTAAAAACACCTTTAGTATCTAAAGCAACCAATAAGAAACTAAGAACCGTAGGAAGTAAATGGGCAGATTTTCAAATCGTAAACTTTGATCAAAATTCTCAGCCTTTGTATGTAATGATGAGCCCAGACGAAAAGGTCTTAGCAAAACCAAGAGGCTATCATGAAGGTGCCGAAGATTATTCAGAATTTTTGCAGTGTGGATTGAATACTTTTAAAAATAAGGATACGAGAATCGGGAGTAAGTAGAAATACATTTCAAAATAAAAAATAGCCTTAAGAATTAGTTCTTAAGGCTATTTTTTATTTTGAAATCGACTATAGAAAGAAGGATATAATTACCTTTGTGCTTTAAATATCAAAAACTCATCATGATGTCTACGCGCATATTAATGTTATACCTTTTTCTTTTATTAACTTCTTTATGCATTCACGCTCAGTCTGAAAAACTACTCAGCCCGAAGCAAATGCAAAAAGACTTCGCCGAATTGTATGAAGTTATAGGAGCGCATCCGGATCCATATACCCATATAACTGAAGAACAATTCTTAGACTTGTTTGAACAAAACGAATTTAGTCTTAACCAAAACATGACCTATCTAGACTATTATAAAAAAGTAGCTGCTATAGTCGCTTTAATACGAGATGGGCACAGTTCTGTTCAAATGCCAGCTGGTTGGCTATATAAAAAAAGAAGAAAACATGGAGTTTTCCCATTTGAAGTCTACTTGAATAACAATGATGAATTGTTCATAACGAAAAACTTTAGTGCCATTGACATTCCAACTCCTGCTAAAGTGCTAAGCTTAAATGGCATAAGTATAGATAGTTTTTTAATTCGCATAGATCCATATATTTCTTATGAAAGAAAAAACTTTAGAAATACTCTGATCGACGATGAACTTGAGTTCTATCTTTATTTAGCATTTGGCCAATCCAATAATACGCAAATTGAATACAGTTCAGCTGCTACCGAAACAATTGAAGTAGAGAATATCACATTAAAAGAGTGGTCTAGATTTCAAAAAGAAAACAGAGAAATTAGAGAAGCAAAAATAAGCAAGGGAGAGCCATACCAATATATTAAAATGGAAAATGGAGTAGGTCTTATAAAGGTATTTGCATTTCTAGCAAAAGACTTAGAAAATTACGAGCGCTTTTTGAGGAAAACTTTTAAATCAATCCAATCAGACAGCATACATTCACTTATAATTGATGTACGAGGGAATTATGGTGGCTGGGCCCAAGATAGCTTCAAACCTTTTTCATTACATCAGTGAACAGCCTTTTAAAACAATGGCAAAATCAGAATTAAAAGTAAGTGAAGCCTATAGGGACATGTTCTATGATATAGAACCAAGACTAAGAAGTGAAAATTTCGTGATTCCTCCAAGGCAACACTATATAAATCTTGATGCTATACTAAGGAATAAATTAGACACCTATGTGAATGATGACTACTGGTTTAATGAACTGCCAAAAAAAATGAAATATGAATTTGAAGGAGATTGCTATTTGCTAACCAATAGAGATTCTTATTCTGCAGCATCTTCTTTCGCCTCTACTTTTCAATGTTATCAGCTTGGCACAATCATAGGGGAAGAAACAGGAGGGACTAAAATTTTCCGAGCGAATGCCATGTTCAAAAAACTAACGCGTAGTGCCATTCAAATTGGAATGTCAACAACTAAACTCTACACTGCATGCTATAATAACGAAATGGAGGGAGTTCAACCAACTATAGAGTACATTCCAAATATTTTTGAGTTGGGAACCAAAATGGATACTCACTTACATTTCACCCTTAGATTAATTAGAGATGTTCAAAAGAAAAAGGCTGAAATGGCCAGATAACCAGAAACTCCAAAGAAGAATATTTAATAACAAAGGAATTATTGGGTATCGAATTTTAGTAGTTTAAAAAGCCGTATACTCTTAATAATCAAATGATTAATATAATCATATTATTTTAGCTTTTTTTGCTACAAGAATAAATACGCTAAATTGACTTGCTTTATAATAATAATAATAGATTTGCCTCCTAACAAACCTAATAGAGTCTCTCCAAAACTATTTAGGTTTTGACCCTCTTCCCCTTCTGGAAGTTTTTTTTAACTAAACCTAAATATAAAATGAAAATTTTAAACCTAATTTTATTAGCAATGCTAATTGTCTTTTCCTACAGTTGTGAAAAAGATCAAGATTTGAACCTATCAGAGACTTCTACCATTGATAATCAATCAACTACTCCAAGGTCAGTTGATTTAGAACAATGCATTCCTGATGAGTTCAATAGCACAGTCGGAAGATCTATGGCATGGCATATTTATCAGAAATACGCCGAAGACAAGCCATCTGTAATATTGAATGGCTTTCCTGATTTTGAATCTAGTATTTCTGTACATTGTGAAGTTGAGAGTAATGGTATTACTTTTGTTCCTGTTGTGCCAATGGAGGCAGTCGAAGATTTACCAAGCTCATCCTCTATATTTATCGTGACATATAGTACCGATGGTGAATATGAATATCTAGATTTACCGAGGCAATCTTTTGAGCAAAATATCGAATTAGGATTAAGTTTTATCGTCTATAACAATGAATTTGAACTTCCACATGAAGAGATAGATTACATATTTGATGCTTTAGATTTTGCTGTCCAATGCAAAGGCACAGATATGTCCGAAAGAGAAAATCTTTATAGAAATTCTTGTCGAGGGCGAATAAAATGCCCGGGAGACTTTTGTTTTGGAAATTGGGTAAAGGGTATATTTAAGGGTATTGTAAATACTATTAGAAACATTCTTGCAAATATCAGACCTACTGGAGGGAGATTAGACGACGATTTAAGTGGACATGGCACCATATATCCTCCAGCAGCTGGAATAGGAAATACTGGTTCTAACTCAACTAACAACGGATCAAACTCTGATCCAAATTTTATTGATAATTTAACCCTTATCCGCTCATGTTTAGGCTTTGACGATTATGATGACAATACATCTCCACCACACCCAAATACTCAGTTTTGTTCGACATGGATAAATTACTATGAAAATTGTCTACAAAATGGAGAAAATTTTGATGTGAATAATTATTTTGCGGCTGCAGATGATTGGGCATTCCACATGACTCAATCTCAGTACGCACAGAATGGGACGTTTCAAAATGTAATTAGTAATACTTTGCTTTGTGTTGATGAAGAAAGTTATACTTGCGTTGATGCGGTAAATGAGTTTAATGATAAACACAGTCTTAATTTAAGCTCATATCAAATAAGCCAAATTATCAACAGCTTATCTTGTGGCTCAGGTATTGGGCTTGATCAAACTATTGAAGATGAGATAAATTCTCTTGGTCTCTTAACGGATGATGGCCTCCCAGATATACTAGATACTGATAACGGTGAATATAATGGACCTATTGCTAACATACCCTCATGCATAGAGTTACCAGATGGTACTCAAATAAATATTGATTTTAACTTAGGTTCAGATCAGCCTATAGCTGAATGCTTAGTGCAAGCTTTTTATGAGGCTTTAATTTGCGCAACCGCCGCAGGTCACAATATTAATGATATTTATATTTCATCTACGACTGATGGAGTGCACTCTCCTACGAGTAATCACTCTAAAGCATTGGCTATTGATTTTTCAAGGATTAATGGTGTTAAAATGATAAACATGAATGCGCAGGAGCTTCAAGCTGTTCAAGCACTACAGGATTGTTTAGAAAACGTAAATGGGATACGAGAAAATTTCGGTCCAGGATTAAAAAATAAACTAGGAAAACCGTATAATGTTGGAGGTCACAAAGACCATATACATTTTTCAATCAACTCGTGGACTACTTGTAATTATAATGACATTAGTTGCTAAATATACATGTTATGAAATTTCTATTATTTTCGATTTTCTTTGTATGTGCATATAGTTGTGTAAGCCAAAATCCAAATAATGCACTTGACGAGAATTGCACTTTTGATTTGCTGTGGAAAATACAGCCAGAGTCTATTAAAACTTATGATACAAAAGGAGAATTCTTTTATAAGACATTAGTTCTTATAGAAAATGATGATTCTAGTCAACTAGCAGGAGAAGCTTGGACTCGAATTTATTTATTGAAAGGTGAATATGGTGAAATTCCGGATGGCAATTTGTTTGACCTAGGCCGCTACTATGATATTCGCAATATAAACTTCAACACTGAAGCTAAGAAACTAAGCTTTGATTATTCCAATCCTGAAAAAGATAAGCGAATAGACTTTGAATATACTGTTGAATAAATTTAATCTTAAAATACAAAGCCTCTCGTGATTATATCGCGAGAGGCTTTTGTCAATTAAGGCGCGATGTTTATACTCAAAAGAAAGTGTTTTGGAGCTTTTCTACTTTTTCTTTTGCTCACTATCTTCGTTAAAAAACTTCACCAATGCCTGTGCGACATCTTGATGGCTTGCTAAGGCATATTGGGAAGATAATTCTAGCCTCGACAAGTTTGTCTCGGTTCCCTCCTTAAAAAGATACACTGTATCTTTTTTGCAGTGCATCAGTCAGTCATCTTGATATTGAACAAAATAAAATCGCACAAATTGTCCCAAACCACTTTCCATTGAGTATAACTCGATTTCATCGAGACAGCCTTTTTCTTATTGCAGATAAACCGCTTGAGTCCTCATATTTTCACTCCTAAAAAATCTTCCCCAAACTCTTATTGTCGATTAAAAAAACACCCTATCCGTTAATCAAGTAAGTATCAATCCAATGTGGAATCTCACGATGATAATAAGTAACAACTTTTCATTGAAAAATTTCTAATATTAGAATTGGTTTCTGACCAGAATTATCAAAAACGAAGGTTCGATGGGTGTACTTAATAGTTTTCTTTAGGTTTTCTAAAGAATTGCAATATCTACTCTCAATTTTATTATTTGACACAGGATGCCCGCCTAGTTTAACTCTTTGTTTAACTCTTTCGAAATTTATTATTGGGGATTCGATAGCTAGCTTCACACAACTAAATATTTGGCCAAGTCAAAGCACAAGGCACCTACAAGAAATGGGTTTCAGTTAATTTCTGAAACAAAAGTCGATGAAAAAATTCTTTTGAGAATCATGAAAAAGAAATTGAAATACCAACTTTAACGATACTATTTTATTCTCGCTTTCTCCTAGCCTCTCTTTAATTTTTCAATTATTAAAGCAACTTCATCTTTAGTCAGTCCTGATATTTCAACAATATCAGCTATATCCATTTTTTTTTGCCAGCACCTTTCAACCACCTCTTCTTTTTCTTTATTCTTTCCTTCGATTTTTCCCTCTATTTTTCCTTCTATTTTTCCTTCTATTTTAGCTGAATCAACCACATTTTTTATATCTCGATAGGTCTTTAGACTCTCTTCATATTCCTTTCTTTCCTTTTCAGTAAACCTAGATATTTCAGCAATTTCAAATAATTTTTCAAACACCCTATCTTGCAAAGCTTTTGGTCGATTTTCCAATTTTTGCAAATGAGTAAATACATACAGCCATTTATCAAAATGCGTCTTCAATTGTGAAGGTTGCTTTTTAAACTTCGGTAATTCAATATAAATGAATTTTAATTTATCGTAAAACACTTCACATTTTTGGTCTTTTAACTCAACAATATGCAATAACTCACCATCCTGTTTATGTTCATCAAAGACAAAATCAAGTATCCCTATCGAATAAACTGGCTCTAATCGGTAATCCCAATCTCCTCTCTTTGCTTGTTCCAGTATTGGAAATGAGGCATAAAACATGCTTCTATCTTTGAAATAGTTTTGCTTGGCTTTCTGCATCTCGACGATAAATCGTTCCCCATTTTCCCCTATACAGTATATATCAAAAACTGCCTTTCTATCAATCTCATAATTCCCAAAATGCTCATTTGTCGAATAAGTAAGGTCTCTTATTTTTCTATCTGGTATGATCTCATTCAAAAAATCAATTAATAAATCTTTATTTGGTTCAGTTCCAAATAGTTTTTTAAAACCGAAATCCGTTAGCGGATTAATATATTTTTCTTCTCCCTTTTTCATTCTCTCTGTTTTATCTCATCATATCATTTTAATATATACTTGATAAGAAATTTTCACTCCTAAAAATCCTCCCCAAACTCCTCCTCATCTATCGCTTGCTGCACAGAATCTATCGGTGGGAAAGCGCCATCGATTCCATCTCCTCCAAAACCTTCTCCGTTTTCATCAGGGTTGGCAAAATTACCTCTTTGTCTTTGATAGACTTCACAGTCTAGCTCAATACCGAGTTCACCTTCCGGCATCACAAAACGTTTATTCACATCGAAGTCAACGGTTTCATCGGCCTCCATTTTGCGCAAAAACTTTGCGAACATAGGTCTCGCCATCTTCGCACCAATACCATAACTGAGGGATCTAAATCGTATCCATCTTTCTTCACCTCCTACCCAAGTACCTACCACTAGGTTAGGTGTCAAGCCCATAAACCAACCGTCTACATAATCATTCGTGGTTCCTGTTTTTCCACCTGTATCCGATTTAATCCCCCCAAAGCCTCTAATACCTTGACGCATCACAGAACGGAGCATCTCTATCATCACGTAGTTTGTTCTTGGATCCAATGCGGGTCTATCTTCGCGAATACCCTCATAGATTACCTTTCCATATTTGTCTTCAATACGCTTGATGAATACGGGCTTATTATATATTCCATTATTGGCAAAAGCGGTGTAAGCTCCAGTCATATCATAGACTGAAAGATCCGCCGCTCCTAAACAAATAGAGGGTACAGGTGGTATTTTATCAATTTTTACTCCAAGATTAGAAAGCAACTCACGCACTGGTGCTACGTCCCCTAACTGCTTCATCAAATACACTGAGACTGTATTCTTCGACCACATCAATCCTTTGAATAAGGAAAAGCGTTCTCCACTAAATTCTTTCCCAGCATTCTGAGGAGACCAGTCTTTTAGCAAACCAAAGTTGGCTTCACCAGTGTGTATTGTATAGGCAATATCATCTACCTCATAGCAAGGAGAAAAGCCCTGCTGTTGAATAGCAGTGGCATAGACGAATGGCTTAAAAGTAGAGCCTGTCTGCCGATCCGATGTTACGTGATCATATTGGAAGTACTTGTGATTGATACCACCTACCCAGGCTTTGATATGTCCAGAAATTGGATCTACCGCCAACATACCTGTCTGCAGAAAATTTCTGTGGTACTTCAATGAATCCAAGGGAGTCATCACGGTATCTTTTTCCAAGGCTTCATTTTCATAGGTAAAAACCTTCATCTCCGTTTTCTTTTCGAAGGATTTCTTTACTGAAGTTTTATACTTGTCCCATGAGTCTTGTAGCTCTACCCAGCTATCACTTTTCATGAACTTCTTATACTTTTTTTCCAGTTTATCTCCAATCATCTTTTGTCGACGCAGGTCACGCAAATACCCAACACTATCCACTTCTTCAAGCATTCGTTTGATATCGATATCTCTTAAAGTGAAGCCATCCAATTCTTCTTTATATTTCACGATTTCTTTGCTGAGTGTTTTCTCTCGTATTTCCTTTGCACGCTTGGAGTCAAATATGAGGTATTCCATACGATACTTACGAGCAATCATTTCTGCCTCAGTAGTACCTGGCTCATTATTGAGTGTATCCGGCTTTTCTCTATACGTCCATGGGTCTTCATTTTTCCATCTAGAATTGAAGGTAGTTTGCAACTCCTTCATATGCTCTATCATACTTGCTTCCGCGTGTGCTTGCGTTTTTGGATCTATAGTAGTATAAATTTTCAAACCATCTCTATAAATGTCAAAAGGTTCTCCATTCGATTTGCGCTCTGTTTCATTGGTCAGGATTCGCTTCAACTCCTTTTTCAATTCCATTCGGAAGTACGGCGCTAAGCCATCAGCATGAGTCTTTCGATTGAAGTTGGTCATATCCATTTCCTTGACACGAAGACTATCGTATTGCACTTGGCTGATGTATCCATTTTTTTGCATTTGCTTCAATACCACTTCTCTTCGCTTGGTGGTATTTTCCACGAAACGACGGGGATTATATCTAGAAGGGTTCTTGAGCATTCCAACGAGCATAGCGCCTTCTTCTAATTCTAATTCAGAAGGGTGCTTTCCAAAATAAATTTCTGAAGCCGCCTTGATTCCATAGGCTCCATTGATGAAATTGAACTTATTGAGGTACATGGCAATGATTTCCTCTTTAGTATACTTTCTTTCTAGGCGAATAGCGATTACCCATTCTTTTAGTTTTTGCTTTACCCTTTCTATACCTGAACTGGGCTTTTCAGTAAACATTAGTTTCGCCAATTGCTGAGAAATAGTACTCGCTCCCCCAGCTGAAGAATTTCTTAAGATGACTGTTTTGGTAACCGCCCGCACTAAGGCTTCGAAATCAATACCGCTATGATCATAATATCGTTCATCTTCCGTCGCAATAAGCGCTTTAATAAGATTGGGGCTCAATTCGTCAAAACTAACGGGTACTCTATTCTCAATGTAGTATTTTCCTAGAACTGTGGCATCGTCCGCAAATACCTGTGTAGCATAATCATATTTTGGATTCTCTAACTCTTCGAAAGAAGGTAGATCACTTTTAGATACGAAGTAGAAAATAGCCACTGCACCGACAAGACCTAAAGCTGTCAATACCCAAAGCACACCAATAATTCGTTTGTACTTCTTCGAATTGCGTGCTCTTACCTCTTTAGCTGTTGATGTATTCTCTTGATTATCCGTCTCCATAAATGTCTTATAGTCTAGGTGTATAACGAATTTTAAAGATATAACTTATTGTTGAAATTATTAATACCAGATATATCTGTTAAACTGTTAAAAATCAGAACAATAGCATAATTTGCCTATGTCATCGTTATTCTTCTGATGGCAAAACTGTTGCGCTTACTTGGAAACATCTTACTTTTTGGTATACTCACGCTTACTACTCAGATCGGAGGGGTAGTCTATCTTTTGGCGAAATTTTGTGATAGCCTAATTCCCGAATCTTTAAAAGTGAAGTCAAGTCATTATATACTTTTTATGGGGCTGTATATTATCTCTACATTTTTAATAATTCCACCTATCGCTCAAACCTTTGGCAGGACTCCCTTACCCATTAGTAATAAAGGCATGATTATCCCAAATCATTTCTGGACTTGTTTATTCAACCGACATTATGTAAAAATCAAATTGTACGACGTAGTAAGAAAGGCCGCAATAGACTATAATGCAAAAGAACAAAATGTCAGACAACTAAGATATCTGGATGCTAGTTTTCCATTCTTTGATGGCTTTCCTTTACTCCCACACCGAAGTCATGATGATGGAGAGAAAATAGATCTTGCATTTTTCTATATGGATCGTGCCACTAACCAAACTTGGAATAAAAGCGTCTCTCTTTCAGGCTATGGCTTTTGCGAAAAGCCTACAGCGCGAGAATCCAATATGCCAAAACTATGTGCACAAAAAGGATACTGGCAATACAGTCTACTTACAAAAATGACAGGAAAAGTTTCTCCAGATAAAGTGCAGTTCGACGCAGAGGCCAATAGACGATTAATTAAAAGCCTTAGTGCTCAATCGCGAATCAAGAAAATATTCATTGACCCGCACCTGAAAGCGAGGCTCGGCTTTGCACATGATAATAAGATTCGCTTTCATGGTTGCTCAGCGGTGAGACATGATGATCACATTCATGTGGAATTGTAATTTAATTCTTATATTTTTCAAAAACATCCCACATAAAAGAGACCCTTCTAGAATCATTCAAAAATTGCCCTGTCTTAATAAATGAAATGATGTCATTCCCAATATCATCAAAATTAGTATACATTTCATCATGGTTTAAGTGGGTATAAATAAGATCATCGTATTCTTGTTTGAAATCAAGATTATTCCAATCTATTTCTCCATAACTCGTTGTTTTTTTTCTGAAAAAACGAATCAATTTGGTTGCTTTGCTTTCAACTATAATCCCAATATTAATATCCATTTTAACAATAGAGGGATAAACAATTTTTGCAAAATCCAATGTTACTTTACCTTTAATCAATTTTGTAAAATTTGGAATGACCTCAGCGACAATTCTAGGAGCACGCTCTTGCAAGGGGCTTCTATCATAAACTATGGTACTAATATTTTGGTAGCCATTCTTTTTTATGAAGGTATTGATTATCCAGGAACCTAAAACATAAGAGAACACATGAACTTTACTATACTCTTCAAGTTTATGGTTATAGTAGAATAATTCAAATTTGTCTATGGATTTTGTATATGAATTCTTCACGATATAGTTCGGAATGAATAGATCATATCCTTGATTTTCAAAATACGCTTTTTGGATTTGCCTTCTTTTTTTGCTATCTCCTATTCCTGGCAAAATTAATAAAGCTTCTTTTGCGACTCTTGGAATTTCAGGTCGATGAATCACTATTACATCAGGTGTTTTCATTGTTGTCTTTGCTTCCAAATTTAGATTTAAAGCGAAGGCAAGGAAAATACAATTCAAATATAATATCTGTTTAAATTTAAATCTTTTCATCAAGTTTCTTTACTTTCCCATCAAGTACATTCCGATAACTAATAATAGCATACCAAAAATATTGATACATTTGATTGGAGTCCCAAAAGCTATTTGTGCTATAATCGCTCCCCAAATAAAGGTGGTAGCATAAATAGGGTAAAGCAGAGATAAAGAGCCTCCCTTTTTGAAAGCCGCTACGAAAAGTACCATTACGCCGATGTAGCAAAGTACCCCTGTTAGTAATCTAGGATTCACTAAATAACTTTTAATCCCTCCTGTAGCCAAGTCCGCTCCAGTCTTATATAAATACTGACCCAGAGCACCAAGAATAGAAGCGACTAAAAAAAATACAACAGAACTAATTGGAGTATTCATGGTTATGTTTTTAATTTGATCAAACTATAGATTCAGGTTTATTTAATTTCAAATGTATTCCGGCTACGTTCGTCCTTGTCTTTTAAATTCAAAATTGCCTCTTTCACTTCTTCTAGAATCGTTTCGACATTATTATTCTTTGGGTACAATGGGTCACCAAATCTCACTTTACAGATCAAAGGAATTAGAAATATTTTTCCTTTGGGTAATACTCTACCAAATCCGTCAAGGTAGACAGGAACAAAAGGAATATGTGGATTTTCTTTTAAAAGAATAGCAATTCCTTTTTTAAAGTCCGCCATTATACCAGGTTTCCCTCTTGTTCCTTCTGGGAAAAGCACGAGTGATCTTCCATCTTTTATTTCGTTATCGAGTAATTCAATTGTCGATTGCCCATTGGTCTTAGACCCTCTAGTAATTAAAGTAGCATTAAAAAATAATCTTGTTGCGAGCCCTCTTAAGTATGTCTTACCAAAGTAGTCTCCCGCTGCAATTGCTCTGGTGGTTTTCATCATTTTATTAGGTAGAGCAGCCATTATAGACACTGTATCAAAATGGCTATTATGATTAGCAACAATTATGCATTGACTAATTTTATCAAAACATTCTTGATTTTCAAATTTCACGCCAATAATATAACGCAGCCATGGGCGAATTAAAATCGCATAGAATAAACGAATGAATATATTCATACTAATAGTCTATAAAAATTATTAACAAATGATAAAAAATCGGAGTAGTAATAATAATCGAATCTAATCGATCCATTGCACCACCATGACCTGGTATCAAGTCATCCGTATCCTTTAAACGTAGGTCTCTTTTTACTGCAGAAATAATACTATCTCCTATAAATCCAGAAATCCCAATAATTAATCCTGTTAAAAACGCTTCGTATCCTTCCAGCGGTGTCAAAGAACGAATGATATAAGCTAAGCATGCCGTTGACAAAACTCCACCAATAAATCCAGCCCAAGTTTTATTCGGACTAACCATCGGTAATATTTTTTTTCGCCCCAACAATTTTCCCCATGTGAATTGAAATACATCATTCAATCCTGTTAACATGACAAGGAATAAAATAAGTCCTCCTCCGCCAGCAGAAAAATTTGGCACATCAAAATGAAACAACAATACCATATGGCTAAGCATGAATACAGTAAGCATCAATACGGTAGGAATCATAGACATGGATCTTCCAATTTTTCGGGTCTTTCCTGTCAACACTAATAAAGTAGGAATTCCTATAAACACTATTAGAGGTATAAAACAAAGAAACTGATGATAGTAGAATTTATATGCTAAGTAATATTGAACTGGTATCACAAAATAAGAAATGAACAAAGCAAAACGATCAGCTTCTCTAAATCGTCCTATGGAAAACATTTCTCTTAATGCTACGAAAGAAACATAGCCAATAAGAATAGTTCCAATAATAGGTGGAGCTATCACAACCATAGCTATTCCAATAGCCATATACCACCAAGAATTCGTTCTTAAAATTAATTCTTGTGATAATTTAGTTTTCTTTCTTAATGACAAAATCCAAAAAGAAATTGAACAAAATATTAGAACACTAAATATCGCAGCAATCGAATATTGTATTTCGATTGGAACTGAATATAGAAAGATTCTATTCATAGTGATTTTTTCAATCTTATGAATGTGCTAATTAGAATTAATGCATTTACAGCACAAAATATATAATCTGCATAATCTGTTATATTCGACCAAAAGAACCAAACCAGGCAAAACAAACCAATTACTAAGGACCTATCACTCTTTCCCATTGGGCCATCATATCGTCTCTCCTTGCCTATAGCTTTACCCAATAGACCTGCAAATTCATTTAGAATTGTCAAAATTGCAAACCCAATTATCAAAGATTTATTTACATTTGGGATTACCAAAAGAGGAAGTATTAAAGCCATGTCCGAAATAATATCTCCCATTTCATTCAGCATCTCACCGAGTGTGGATTGCATATCGTATTGCCTTGCCATCATACCATCAAGTGCATTCAGCGCCATACGCAGCAACAAACCTAAAGGAAGGATTAATAAGCCATAAGGTATTTGATCATAATTCAATAATTGATAGCCCAAAAATAAAGAAAGCAAAATAGCCAATATTGTTAATTGATTTGGTGTAACTCCCCTTTTGTGCAAGGACCTAAGTATGGGTTGTAATACTTTTTGAAATGCTGGTTTTATTTTATAGACGGATATCATAGTTATTGTTGTTTTTAAAACTTACAATTTCATTTGATTAATCTAATCTTATTTTTTTAAAGCATTAAAACAAAATAAACTGTACTAGTATTTAAACTATACGTAATTCATATATGTGTCGATACAAATTGTCATTTAATAAATCTAAAATCATTTAAAATGAAAATCGGTTACACTTTCTATTTTTCCATTAACTATGTTGTTTGTTTTTTTATTCTCTTAGATATTAATTTTTTTAGATAAAACTTGAAAACTCACTAAAACAACATGAAAAGGCAAAAGCAAACCTTTTTTTTTGATTGATAGCGTGTCGTTTACGACTAAGCACTGCAAGCAGAGCGCGCCAGAAACAAGCGATAGCAGCGGCACCGAAAAGAATATCCTTTGCGCTTTTCTCGCAAAGGATTTTCTTGAAGGTACAGCGAATAGCGCGGTCACGCCCATCAGGCCGTGATGTTCCCAAATAAGAAAAGACTAATCAATTCACCTCCTCTTCTTCATCCTCATCCAAAATAATAGCATCCACCGCACGCTGACGCATCATATCATTGAACTCCGGAACATCCTTTTCCAAGATTACATTGAAGGCTTCGAGTTGCTCATTTATCAATACCGTCAATTCATTCTTGACAGAGATAGCTTGTGCGGTTGGGGCTTCGTTACCCGTACGCATTAGAGAATTGAGATGTGCCAACTTATTCGTTAACCGAATTGGAAAATTGAGAGGATCTTGCCGACTACGATTTTTGGTTTGATACAATTCCTCTTCCACGATAGTCATGGTAGAATCAATATCATCCGCCAACTCGATTATATCTGAGTAACTTTCTTGATCTTTGAGACGCTCACGATAATGATTCAATTGCTTGCGCACTCCACGAATTTCTTTGATGGCTTTGTGTGCTTCTGTCACCTTATTTGTAATCTCATTGACGAAGGCAAACTGCGCCTGCATGTCCGCAGCAGTGCTCTCACTTCGAGGATCATTGATGATAGTGAAAGGTGCTTCCATACTTTTGTCACCAAGACTTAGCTTCACAGTATAATTACCTGGAATCGCCTTGGGCCCATCTAGGCTCGCCCACCACAAAATCATCTTTTCAAATTTTTCACCTTCAGGATAAAGCATATTCCAATTGAAATAATTGGCGCCCTGCTTCACTTTAAGTTGGTCTTTTTTCTCTTTTGCTTTACTAGAAAATTCTCGAATCAAAGTACCCTCGCTATCATAATAGCTCATCGTCACCGCAGTCGTATCTGGATCTTCTTTGAGATAAAAATACGTCATCACACCGTTGGGATGATTGGTACCAGCATTACCTGGGTTTGCGGACTGGCGTCCTTCCATACGATAAGTATTAGCTGGTGAAAATAAATGCATATCTGCCCTGGCGATGGCATCTTCCATCTGGCGAAGAGGCCCGAGATCATCTATCATCCAAATACTTCTACCCTGGGTAGAGGCGATTAATTTGTTGTCCTTAACCGTCATATCCGTAATAGGAACAATGGGTAAATTGAGTTGCATCGGTTGCCAAGACGACCCATTATTATAAGAAACATAGGCACCAAACTCGGTACCCGCATACAACAATCCTTCTCGCTCCGGATCAGCACGCACCACTCTAGTAAAGTGCTCTCTGTCTATGCCCCTATCTATTCTGCGCCAAGTAGCACCATAGTCTTTGGTATGAAATAAGTAAGGAGTGAAATCACCCGACTTGTATAGGGTAGCCGCTACATACAAACCACCATCATTAAATGGATCGGCCTCAATGCTATTAATCATCGCCCACTTAGGCATATTGGTCGGAGTCACTTTATTCCAATTTTTTCCTCCGTCACGTGTGATGTGCAATAGCCCATCATCCGATCCTGCCCATATCAAATCTTTGACTCGTGGCGATTCGAGTGCTGCAAAAATGGTACAATAATATTCTACAGAAGTGTTGTCTTGTGTGATCGGCCCACCAGAAGAAACCAACTTGGTAGAATCGTTACGAGTCAGATCAGGGCTGATGATTTCCCAGCTGCGTCCTTGATCATAAGAGACATGCAGGTGATTAGACGCGGCGTACAATTTATCATTTTGGTGGGGTGAAAAGAAGATGGGAAAATTCCATTGAAAGCGATACCGCATCCCCTCGGCACCATGACCCATCGGATTGTCTGGCCATACAGATATAGTCTGCCGCTGCTTGGTTTCATGATTGAGTCTACCCAAAAACCCATCATAACAGCCACCGTATACAATGTCGTTGTCTGTAGGATCTATCGCGATATGTCCACACTCACATCCTGCCGTCGGCTCCCAATCCCGCTCACCGATACTGCTTCCTTCTGTACGATGCAAAATACGCACAGTGCTATTGTCCTGCTGCGCGGCATAGATGCGAAACGGAAAATGATCATCCGTTGTCACTCTATAAAACTGTGCCGTCGGCTGATTATAATATGTCGTCCAAGTTTCTGAGCCATCATAACTCACCTGCGCTCCCCCGTCATCTGCGACGATGATGCGACTGTTGTCTTCTGGTGCTATCCACAGATCATGATGATCTCCATGCGGCGTCCCAAATGCTTCAAAACTTTTTCCTCCGTCTTTGGATTGATGATAGCGCACATTCATCACGTACACCCTATCCTCGTCCTGCGAATCCGCATAGATACGAGAATAGTACCAAGCCCGCTGACGCAACTTTCTTTCGTCATTTGTTTTTACCCAAGTTTTGCCCCCGTCATCTGAGCGAAACACGCCCCCTTCTGCCGCCTCTATTATAGTCCATACGCGATCAGAATTTACAGGCGAAACTGTGACCCCAATGATACCGAGTGTCCCTTCCGGCAATCCCTTTCGCCTAGATATATCTTCCCAGGTCTCTCCGGCATCTGTACTATACCACAGTGCAGAACCTTCTCCACCTGAGGACAAATCGTATGGGGTCCTGCGTATGCGCCAGGTAGAAGCAAACATGATTCGAGGATTGTTCGGATCAAAAGTCAAGTCTACCGCACCAGCATCATTATTAACAAATAAGGTCTTATTCCAGGTCTTTCCACCGTCTACACTTTTATACACCCCTCGCTCCGAATTGCTTTTATACAAGTTACCCATGGCCGCTACATACACGATGTCTGGATTGGTAGGATGAATGCGCACACGGGGTATATGCCGTGTCTTTTCTAAGCCAAGTGAGGTCCAGGTTTTTCCTGCATCTACCGATTTCCATACGCCGTATCCATGCGATACATTTCCACGCACCGTCACTTCACCTAGCCCTACATATATGACATTGGGATCTGATTCACTTACTGCAATCGAGCCTACAGAGCCTCCAAAAAATCCATCCGATATATTTTTCCAAGATCTACCTCCGTCTTTCGTGCGCCATATACCACCACCTGTCGCACCGAAGTAGTACAGATTTGGCTTGCCCTCAACTCCCGTAACTGCTGCAGAACGACCTCCACGAAAAGGGCCTACATTTCTCCATTTCACTTCATCGAGCATTTCCATCGGCATTTCAGAAGCCGTAATACTTTGGAGTGTTTTTTTCTTCTTCTTTTTCTGAGCGAGTACATCCCCGTTTACGAGTAGGGCACAAACTAAAAGGCAAAGCGTAATTATTTTTTTCATGTCATTTTCGATTTCTAGCCTTAAGGTAAGGAATTGTTAGGTATACTCCATGGAATGTGGTTCAGGACAGTCCCAATAGCTATCTGGAACGATCTTATTGGGAAGCATATCAATAAGGTATTCAGGAGGGCGATCCCCTTTGGGGCCGAGCTATTCAGGACTTCGCTTTGCTACGGTCCCTATGTTCCGTACCTCCACATAGTGACTGACTCTGGCGAGTCATCCTTACTATCTCTATCGCAAAAATTCTAGGGCGCCTCTCATAATATAAAGATTCCTTGACCAAGATTTGGTTGGCATTTCTTATTTGTTGAATAAACGCATTATTTCTAAGTAGATTTTACAAAATACTAATCCGTTTAGATAGGACTCCATCTGGAGTTTGGATAGAAAGTATATAATTGCCTGCGCCCAGATGACTCAAATCTAATCTAGAATCAAACTGCCCCGACCAAACGACTTGCCCTTGAACGTTATACACTTGTAATAGGTCAGGCTTTAGATTGTCATCCAAGTCTAAATCAAAAATCCCCTGACTAGGATTAGGAAATACTGATAGTAAATCTTCATTTAAAATCTGATTATCAACGGAACTGATAAAATCGGCGCGTACCTCATCAATATCAAAAGTTGCAAACCCATTACCTTCTGGTTCTGGTGGAAAGTAGTAGCCATTTGCTTCAAAGGTCACAGTTATTCTTTCATGATTTAAGGTTATTTCTGGTTCTATTTCTATAGTCCTTAATAAGAAAGTATCGCTTGTAACTGCAATTGTATCTGAAAGGAATATACCACCATCTGGATTGGATAATCGCACTATACACAAACCCAGCTTAACTAAACTATCGCAGCGAGATACATAGCTAATTGATTTTAGGTTTTGTGTAGATATTGCTTGCTCTAGGTATCCTGGACTTGTTGAATCCGTTCCAGGTCCTGTACTTGTTATCCTAGCAAAAATACGCTCCCCTTCCGTTACTCTCTTAACGGACAAACTCGGAGCTGCTTGATATATTTGGCTTGTCGTTTTCCAATCTGCCAAATGCTCAAAAGGGAACATAGGACTAGAATCAATCCATTCATCTAGTGAAGGATTTAAAAATTGCGCCGTCAGCATGTGACTTATAGACATAATTAGTAGGCAGGCAAAAATTCTCATGATAGTTAGTGTTTAGTTTTTTATTATTTTTTCTGTTCTTCTTTTACTGTCCTTAGTATACAATGTTATGAAATGAATACCATTTATCAATTCTGTTACATCAATACTCTTTCCATTTACACTACCTGCTTGTTCTAGCTGACCTAATGCATTATGTATAACATATCTTTCGAGCACAACGGGGGTATCTATGGACAAGACATCCGACACTGGATTGGGGCTTATATGTAAGTCGATTATTTGTTTAGAAATATTTCTTCTTACAGAGGTCAATACTTCTTCTTCACCACAATCGCTTGCATCTAGACATCCATTCTCATCTACCTTCAGTATCCATATCGAATCCATGGGCGGTGTAGTAGAGCCACTTACTCTATTTGTTGTTTTTCTGCCGACAGCATAGATATCCCCATTTGAGTCCTCTTCTATTTGGAGCAAATCCCCTTCAAACTCAAAGCCTGCTTCCACTACATCAGGGTTAGTCGTATTGGTAAAAATAAAAATCCGCTGCCATAAAAGCTCTCCATACTTCGTCAGCCGGGTAATAAAGCCCGCATGGTATATAGGAAGATTCTCATCTACATCATCAATGGTGTAAGGCCCTCCAAATTCTGGAGAATCAGGGGCATCCTCTAAAGTACCGCAAATGAGTATATCTCCATTTTTAGCTTTTGCGATATCGAAAATATCATAATTTCGAAATTCAAGTAAGTCAGGGTTATTCACAAAATCTGGCTCCTCAAAAGGAAAAGCGAACAACCAATCAGACAAGATATCTTCTTTATAGTTTAAACCTCTCAATAAACTATTCCAATTTCTTGTTTCCAAAAATTCACTATCAAATTTAGAATAAACGAAATTGTGTTCATCCATAACAAGAAAACTCGGAAGATTTATTCCAGTAATATCCAAGTAGGTATTTAATGTAGATATTTTATCTTTTGCATCTATTTTTCTAATAATATTTTTATGCGACATTCCATTTCCCCCACCCCATTGTTCTGTAGTAAAAACATAAAGGTTACCAGCATTATCCTTTTGTAAATCTACTGCAGTAACCCTATCTGGAGCAGTATTTCCCACCAAAAAGTTTCTATCGTGTAGAAAAGTCTCCGCATCAAACTTAGCCACTAAACCAAAATCGTCTCCATTATTGGTTATAACATTGGCAAGGGCATACAAATATCCATTGCGTTCTACCATGCCGCCCCATTCCACAAAGAAAAAATTATCAACTTTCAAATCAAGCTCTATTCTTTCTTGAACCTGTAGACTATCATCTAAGATATACATTGAAGGTCTGTTTGTAAAGGGTGCCTGTTGTCCGAATAGATAATACTTACCATTGAAAGATAATAGAGCATTTTCAGAAAATTTAGATGAAATGTCTACAAAGGAAACATCTACCATCTCTCCCGTATTTTTTGACACTCTTAGCAATGAGGTACAAGGGCTTTCCGCACCACAAAAGTCCATCCCCACTTTTAAAACTAAATCATCTTCTTCTATCAAAAAATCCCAAGGTAGATGGCGAGAAATTTCAGTGAAGTTGTAAAATTTATGATAATATTCTTGACTGTATAACTCAGCTAATCCTAGGATTGCAAACAATAATATGAATATTCTTTTCATTATTATATTTTTTTTTAAATGTATGTTGGGGACAGATTGTCTCCAACATACATTATTGTCATTTTATTTAGAGACGATAAACATTTTCTTTTCTGAAACTTTGTCCTTTTCTTGAATCACAAATATATACGCACCTTGTGCCCATCCGTCGACATTGACAGAGAATTTTTCCGATACTACTCCGCTTTCTATTTTATTACCATCAATATTATAGATAAAAAATGGACTGCCTTCATACCCTTCGGTTTCTATATTAACAGTCGAATTAGACACGGTCGGAAATAACAAAATAGATTTAAGTTTTTCTTTTGATTCTGTTTGTACTTTAGCACTTCTTTCGCTTATCTCTATCTGTGGGAGTGGAGAGGTCAATTTTATACCAGTTAAGAGGGTATAAAGACCACGAGCATACGAAGAAAGTGGATATCCTTTAAGACCAATATTTTTCAATTGATCCACCTCCTGTGCATTTACAGCCTCTCTTCCCAATCTAAGGAATTTAATATTAATGCTTTGCGTATGCTTGAAATCTACCCACTCCTCACTATTGTCTCGTATATTCTCAATAGTCTGAGCCGCTTTATCCAAGTCATTTTCATATAAATCAACAGAAAATAGAAATAAAGACTTATACTCAGAAGTAGTTGCCATAATTATGTTTCTAGCAGCTTCAAATTCATTTTCACTTAAATAATATTCCGATAATCTTAGACTAAGTTGATTTATTTTATCTTCTACTATTTTTTGAGCCTCTTGGCTGTATGCTAAATCAGATCCGTTAATATTATTCTTTAGCACAGCTAGATTATTTAAGCTTTCTCGTATCTCTATGTCTGATGTGAGTGGATATTCAAAATCTATAGGGGCTTCAGTACTAAATGGCCATGGATTATCGGGTGACCCGCCCCCTCCATTAACTCTAGAAGGAGAACATGGTTCAACATTAATGATTGATTGTACAATATCAAAATACTGCGTCTGATCAACATCTTTGCAATTTAAAGCATTATCCTCAAACAAAAAATAGGTGAAATGCTCATGAACTCCAGCAATCCCTGGTATATTTGCATTTGGATCAGGAAATGTTTGGATTTTATCATCACTAAAGCAATTCCCAGCTTCTCCATTTGGAGACCCAATCAAATCAGCTACCTCACCACTAATATGAATGTCTTGTCGACTATCTGTGAAGCAATTTTCTAAGAATGCAGTCCCATTATTGTTTTCAGAAAAGCTAAGCCCTGTCCTACAATTGGTAAAGGTATTCCCGAGGATTGAATTCGTCAAAATGGTATTGAAACTAACCACTCCCGTTTCATTATCAAGTATATCATTATATTCAAAATCAAAACTTCCAATCCCATCAACATACATTCCTTGGTCTTCGCACAAAAATGTATTATCTTCGATTAAATGAGTTGTTATTGCTCCGCCTTCATGTAAAATTCCTGTCAGGCCATTAAAAATATTCCTTTTTATAATCCACGAATTTGATGCGAAGGAATTAGCCAAGTAAACATCCTGAATTGCACTTTGAAAAGTATTTAGATCAAGAAAAAACGACCCTGAATGTGAAGTAATAGAAGTCTCTGTTATCTCTTGAAAATCATTATCAAAAACAGTAACACCTTGGCAATTCCAATTGGTGATAGACTCCCGTGCACCATTAAATATACAATTTTCTATTATGCTATTATTAAAGATTGGATGAAAGGCAATAAAACCAATATCCTTATTATTGTTAGTAAAAAAGGAATTCGAAGCATGCACGGTTCCGTTGCCAAATTTTTGCACCTCTGGCCAACTTATAGGTGGAAACATATTTATGGCCTCTACAGCATTCTCGATGCGGGTTCTATTTTTAACAATTACATCAAAATCAAATGACTCATCATCCCCTACCACTTTTATTCCTCGCCATTTGTGCTCACAATTATTCATTGAAGTTAGCAAAGCGCCATCTAGAATAAGTCGCGATCCCTTCTCAACGATGATACTCCTATCCTCCGAAAAGAAAAGCTCACAAGTAACTGTCAAAGTCGAATTATCTTTCACAATAACATCTCCATAAAGATATAAGCTATTACTCCAAGTCATATCCTCATCTACGATATAATCCACTAAATGCGCTTCTTCACAATCAACAATTGAGCGCAAATTAGTGGTCATCAGTCTATTAAATATGGTGTTTATTTGGCAGCCATTAAGTTTTTGTCTGTAACATCCTGAGCCTAGTGCTATACTTGTGACATCTCCACAAGCACTACTATGACCTAGGCCAAGACCATGCGCGATTTCATGCATTAGGCCTTCAGCTTCATCAATAGCGAACTGTTCAAGATTCCAAAATTCTAATTCGCAATTAGCATCCCATGCAGGGTTAAAGGTATTTGACAAATAACCTCTATAAGTGTTAGTCATATGCAGCTGCATGTTTATAGATTGATTAGTACTCGGAAACATTGAGTATGCCACTGCAGAGCCACCCAGAAGGTTTGAAGTATTAGCACTTGGTAAATCCCAATGATATGTATTAGGGTATAATAATTGTTCCAGGGCCTCTGTGCCTTCGGCTGTATAAATAAGATCAAAACCTTCTTTATGGTAACTCCCTTCCCTCCTTGCAAGGGCTACAATTTCGTTCAAGAAAGGCTTGTTTTCTGCATTGAAACTGGATCCTGTATTAAAATCATTTTCATGGTTCCAATAGTATTCATTCTGGATGTGAGTAAAATGGGGAATGAATTCAATTTGCAAATCCGATATAAAATCATCTACACAATTGGTATTGCATACATCCGCAAACCCTATATTACTCACCATAAAATTTATTCTTGCAACAATATCATTAAATAATTTAGCATGAATTGGATTCCCCATATCAAACATCGATGTACCGTCCTCTCTTTGAACAAAAATAAAATTGAGATGCAACTTCAACCTATCTCCTGTATTAGTAGGAATAACATTAATGTCATTAGGAAAAGCATTTACACTAAGGTTACATGGTAATTGATTTTGGCTTTGATTTTGATTTTGTTGATAGAAACTTGGATCATGAATTAGACCACATCCGTTTGGTACTTGTGCTTTTGCGATATTAGTGCAGAAGCAAATTGTTAAAACAAATAAGAAAACTAAAGAACGGCTTGCATGCGGCTTGCATGCGGCTTGCATGCGGTGTTAGAAAAAACATAAGTATGATTTAATTTTTGTTAAAAAGACGATAATAAATAGTTTGGCCAAACTAATTTATACTCTATGTCACAATAAATTTAATAAAAAAATTAATTAATTCTGCACATATTTAAATTTTAACATTTATTTCGGAACAATCTAGCCTTAAGGGTGTTAATAACCTCTTATTACATCAGACTATCTAAGGATGTTCACAGGTAAGAAAATAGGAATCTAATCGCGATTATTTTTAATTCAAATTTTGGTTAATAAAAAACTCCTTGTGCCACCTTTCATTCGATTGTCAATATTTAAGGTGCTAGAGGTTCGAACATCTAAAATTATCCGTCTAAAAATTCCCTTTTTCTCTGATGGTTTGCTATTTAATATTCATTACAGCAACCTAGTTAAAAACATCTAGACCTACTTCTTGTTAAGTTAAACCCATATTACATTAAAGCCATCAAATGGTTCTAAAATACTTATCTCTCCATCTCCTCCAATAAGATTCTTGCATCCATTTTGTATTCTTTAAGATAGCTACCTATGTTTTGAGTATTTAACAAATGATATGTAGTTAGCTTATTTTTATATTCGCTACTGTTTAAAAAATATTTGACGCCTTCTCTATTAAATTTACCACTGGCAAAATCAGAATACCACTTATACTTTTCTAAGCCTCGTAGGTTTTCTAAGGCAAGATTACCAACCTTAGACTGTAAATCATTCAACAGCTCTACTCTTCCCGAATAAAATTCTAAAATTTTAAATGTCATTGAATCTTGATGGATATTTGACTTATTTTCAAACTCCTTCAATGCCGCCAAGCCAGCTGTACTGGTAGTGAACTGGTCGTAAGAGGAAAACAATGAATTACAAGTATAGCAATCAACAAAATTATTTTCATTTATAGTGTCATAGGACGGTATTTTACCAGCAAAAACTAATTGTGTTAGCGAATCCAGGAAATTACTATTTCTATTCATTTCTGTTAATCTGATAGTATCTCGAATCAAATCATTCTCTACAGATGCATATATGGTTTGCAATTCCTCACCCTGCTTTCTGTTCTCATTGATATTATTAATCTTTACCGCTATGAGGATTCCTATAGTCACCAACAATATCTCTCCTATTCCATACAAAAAGTAACGAGTGACCTTATGCTCTCGAATTGTCTTCCATCTTAGTTTTCTAAAATATTTGATCATTGGTTAATGTTGAGTTAAACAAGACTTGTTGGATTGAAAATAAGGAAATATATCGACTTTCGAAAAGAACCTAACTATAGATAAAAAGACCAGTTTAGCCCAAGGAACATTTATCAATGCATGCTCAAACGGAGCAACATATTCATAGCTAAATCTAGAACATTACAATTGAAGCTCCAGAGGAGCGATTTTCTATGCTTTCTTATCAATAAGATAAATATAAAGCATAACGCGATACATACCACTCCTCTGGAGCTTGTACTTTTTCCCATATTACAGCTATAAATATTTTACCACTCTGTGGCAAATGAGAATAACTAACCTTTTATTAATAGTACATTAAGGACGGTTGTTAATCAATTAGGTATAGCTTCTAAAGAAACATAAAAATCAATAAAAGAAGACAAAGACAAACCATCAGCGTTTTTGCATACATCATCAACTTCTCTCTTTTGATTTCAGAACGAATCTTGATTGAATTTTGCAATACTTCTTCAGGGCTAATTTTTGAAAATTTCTCCTTATTAAATTTTCTTTTGGAAGATCCATAATCCCTAGTGGCGGTTCGATCACCGTATCGGTTTTGCATTTGTAAATTACGGTTATTCTCCTGCCTCTTTATCATATCTAATACATGACCTGCTGAGCTCATAATTAAATTTTTAGATGTCTAGTAATATTTAAAAGATAAAAATATCAATGATAATAACAAAACCGTCTCGACCAAAACCATTGAATTTTCGACTAAGTATTGGAAAAAAAGCCAAGTTTCTGACATCTTCTTATAAAATAAAGCGTTTACCTTTACATCACAAAAATGAAGTGTACATGTCTCATACTCCAGCATATGAAAGCAACGAACTGATTGAGCGACTACCGCTTCATCTTAAGCAATTTATCAAGCCTCAAAACTATGATATCTATACGGCTATCAATCAGGCTACTTGGAGATATGTAATGCGTAAAAACGTGGAGTATCTATCCACCTTCGCCCATGAATCTTATATAAAGGGACTCCAAAAAACAGGAATAGATATAGAGCAGATTCCTAGCATGTATGGCATGAATCGTATTTTGAAAGAAATCGGCTGGGCGGCTGTTGCAGTGGATGGCTTTATTCCTCCCAATGCATTTATGGAATTTCAAGCCTACAAGGTATTGGTGATTGCATCAGACATCCGCCAATTAGAAAACATAGAATATACTCCTGCACCTGATATCATCCATGAGTCTGCAGGTCATGCCCCGATCATAGCCAATCCTGATTATGCAGAATATTTGAGACGTCTTGGAGAGATTGGTGCTAAGGCTATTCTCTCTAAATATGATATGGAAGTGTATGAGGCAGTTAGAAGATTGTCAATTCTCAAAGAAGCCGAAGGAACAGAACAAGCAGACATAGACGCTGCAGAGGCGGAAGTCAATAGACTACAAGCGATAGAGACAGAGCCATCTGAAATGGCTCAAATGAGAAACATGCAATGGTGGTCCGTGGAATATGGCCTCATCGGCGAAATAGAAAATCCAAAAATATATGGGGCTGGACTTTTGTCTTCTATAGGAGAGAGTAAATGGTGTATGCAAGACGATGTCAAAAAAATTCCTTACAGTCTAGATGTTGTGAACCAGTCTTTTGACATCACGAAGCCTCAGCCGAGATTATTTGTCACTCCTGACTTTTCTTATTTGATGGAAGTGCTAGAAGAATTTGCCAAGACACTTAGCTTACGTAAAGGAGGCAGCAAAGGACTGAACAAATTGATTGACTCTGATATGGTAGGTACTATTGAGTTAAGTACTGGTTTACAAGTTTCTGGAAAATTTACCCGCTCTATTACTAACGATGATCAAGAAGTCATCTTTTTTCAGACGGAAGGGAATACTGCCTTGGCATATCGTGAAAAAGAATTGATTGGCCATGGTATCGAGGATCACCCTAATGGATTTTGCTCTCCCATCGGCACCCTCAAAAACATAAATCTCCCTATTGAAGATATGGGACCCTATGATTTGAAGGCCTATAACTTTTATGATGGCAAGTGGCTCTCTTTCGAATTTAGTAGCAGCATCAAAGTGGAGGGCATGAACATTACTGGCATTAGAAATATTCAAGGCAAGCTCATGCTAATCCAACTAGAAGACTGCACGGTCACTTATAAGGACGAAATTTTGTTTAAGCCTTCAGATGGCACCTTTGATATGGCTATTGGCAACAAAGTAGTTTCTGCCTTTGCTGGGGCCGCCGATTATTTTTCTTTTCCTAATCTGTACAAACCCTCAGTTGTACTAACTAAAAAGAAAGAAAAAACAGTCGAGACTAATCAACTGGAAGCTTTATATCAAGAAGTAAGGAATGGAAGAGAGGCTCAAATTTCGGATCAAAGGTTAGAAGAGATATTCAGTTTTGTTGAAAATGATTTTTCTGATGATTGGTTGTTGTCTCAGGAAATTCTGGAATTGGCCACGGATGAAAGCTTACAGGAAAGAATTCGAGCTTATCTATTGAACTTAAAGGAAAGGAGGGCGGAATTGGTGGATTTGATAGAGGTGTGAGGAACTTAAAGTTCGCAAGTCAAAATAATTTGCCATTCTTTCATTCCAATATTTTTTCAATAGTATTTGAACTCCGACTTGCATGAATTACTGCTAAAATACTTACTACATTATCTAAAAAAAGATAAACAACAAAATGGTTTTTAAAATTACAACATCTGTATTTCTTCTCTGCTAACTTCTCATTACGACATTTTGCACAAGCTTCAGGGTGATTTTCTAACTTATCTAATGATAATTGTAGTTCTCTCAAATATTTATCAGCAAGCGAAATACTATCTTTATTAAGATATTCGTGCAATTCCGCTAACATTAACAAAGCAGATTTCGACCAGACAATTTCTACTTTTTTGTCCAAGAGGAAATCTGTTTTTTAACTTCTTCATGACTAATTGACTTTCCATCTTTTATTTCACTAGCTGATTGATCTAATATTTTTAAAACGGTATCATCATCTATTGATTCTCCTGGCTTCACCAAATCAAGGGTTGAGCTATAAGATTCAACAACCCCTAAATTTCTTAAAGATTGGATTATTTGAACAAATTCCTTAATACTGGTCTCATTCACGTTAATATGATAAGTCATATCTATTTTTTTATGTTTTATTATAAAGATAAGCATTTATACAATAGGGTGCAATTGGAAGATTATTATAAACTAATGAAGCTCACCTATACATTTTTTCACTCCATCACCTTTTTCAATCACCCAAATAATTATCTAACGCATTTTCTATTTTCTTTCTCAATCGATTTCTCAACTTTCGAGGCTTGATGACCTCGATAGCATCGCCATAGCCTAAAATTTTTCTTTCAATTTCAAAATTATGATGTACGCGTATTTTTAGCATCGCAGAACCATTTTTATATTCCTCGACTATTTCTTGAGAATGATGAAATGGCTTAC
>CAYOBX010000014.1:0-4145 GCA_964402245.1 uncultured Saprospiraceae bacterium
AATATCTTCCAAACTAATTCCTTCGTTAGCGCCTTCCCTTTCGCCTTTTTCCTAATCTCCTCAAAATCAAATCGAAATGTACAACCCGCTTTCCAATCACTACAACCATAGGCCGTTTTTCCTTTAACAATTCTTCCTTTTCTACATTTTGGGCAAGTTAATACATTAGGAACGGTAGTTGTTTTTTTCTTAAAAGGTACTTTCTTATTGCTCTCAGAAGCTGTCAAGTATAATTCATGTTGGGCGTTAAATTTTAGATGTCCATTGATTTTTTTTCGTCCTTCCTTGAATCCTTTGAGTTGGATAGTAGCACCATGTTCTAGTAAACGAACTAGCTGTAATTCTGAAATCTTCTTTTCTTGAAAAGTAAAAGGTAAGCGAAAAGTACAGCCTGTTTTATAGGCACTACAACCATAAGCGGTTTTTCCTTTTAGCAATTGTCCATTTTTACATTTTGGACAAGTATGACCTATCACTGTTTTCTTCTTCTTAGCCCTTACTTTCTTTAAGGGCACTGCTTTCCTTGTAGCAGTAGCTTGTTGACTGACTATTCTTTTGGCATATTTCACGGCACGTACTTCATTCGTTAATTCATGTACCATTGTTTTCATATTGCCAATAAATTCTTGTGCAGAATAGGCACCACTTTCAATATCTCTTAATTGTTTTTCCCATTGACCTGTTAGTTCTGGTGATTTCAACAACTCATTTTGAATAATATCAATCAATTGAGTGCCCATCTCTGTAGCTAATATGAGTTTTCTTTTTCGCAGCATGTACTTCCTGCGAAACAAAGTTTCAATAATATTCGCGCGAGTAGAAGGACGGCCTATTCCATTAGCCTTCATTAAATCTCTCAACTCGCCATCATCGACCATCTTTCCAGCAGTCTCCATCGCACGAAGTAGTGTAGCTTCGGTATAATGCTTTGGTGGCTTAGTCATTTTCTCTACCAAACTAGGAATGTGAGGCCCTGTTTCGCCAGCAGCAAAAACAGGTAATATTTTTTCTTCATCCTTTTGAGTCCCTTTAGTCTTAGTGTCAAGATTGGTTTTCTTTTTAGGCTTTGGAAATAGCACTCTCCATCCTGGATCAACAATTTCCTTACCTGTTGCTTTAAAAGGTACGGTATCTGCTTCTCCTAATACCGTGGTATTGTTAACAATACAATCAGGATAAAAAGCAGCGATGAAGTGTCGAGCAATAGCATCATATACATTTTGCTCATTGGCAGGTAAGATCTTTTGAAAACCTGTTGGAATAATTGCGTGATGATCCGTTACTTTTTTGTCGTTGAAGACTTTGGGTGATTTTCTGATTTTTTGACCTAATAATGTTTGTGTGAATTGGCTATAGTTGGTCATTTTACCCAAAATACCTGCTACTTTAGGATAGACATCATTTGGTAAATAGGTGGTATCGACTCTTGGGTAGGTAACAATTTTTTGCTCATATAATTTTTGAACAATCTTTAAAGTTTGATCGGCTGTGTAAGAAAATTTCTTATTACAATATACTTGTAAACTGGTTAGATCAAATAGTCGAGGAGGATGTTCTTTTCCTTTTTTCTTTTTAAAATCTGTGATAACAAAAGGCTTTCCTTCTACTTTGGCTAATAGTTTTTCCCCCTCTTCTTTTTTTAGAAACTTCCCTTTAATGTAATTAAAAGCTACATCTCGATACAAGGTTTGTAATTCCCAAAATGGACTAGGTACAAAATCTTTAATTTCTTTGTCTCGCTTGACCACCAATGCTAAAGTAGGGGTTTGTACTCGCCCTACAGATAAGACTTGTTTATACCCTCCATATTTTAAAGTAAAAAGGCGAGTACCATTCATTCCCAAAATCCAATCCCCTATCGCCCTAGAAAAACCTGCATAATAGAGATTATCATATTGAGCCGAATTTTTTAAATTTTTGAACCCATCTCGTATCGCTTCTGGTGTAAGCGAGGAAATCCAGAGGCGTAATACTTTGCCTTTATACTTAGCTGCATTGATGACCCATCGCTGTATTAGCTCTCCTTCTTGGCCTGCATCTCCACAGTTAATAACGACTTCTGCCTGCTTAAATAAAGTTTTTATAATTTTAAATTGCTTTTTTACGCCCTTATTACTCAATAATTTCGTCTCAAACTTGTTAGGTAACATGGGCAGAGCATTTAAATCCCATTTTTTCCACGATTCTTGGTAGTCATCAGGATTTTTTAGATTGCAGAGATGCCCAAAGGTCCAAGTAACACAGTACCCATTTCCTTCAAAGTAGCCATCTTTTCTGGATTTGGCGCCTATGATATAGGCTATTTCTTTGGCAACACTGGGTTTTTCTGCTATGCAGACTTTCATAGATGTTTAGTTAGGCGAAAAAGTTAAGCATGAATTCACTAATTAAATACTAATTCACGAATTTTGAAAGCAAGCACTGCAAAAATTAGTGAATTCGTGGTTAATTACTATAATAAGAACGTCTAAAAGAACTACTTTTTGCTTTTTTTGTAATTTTAAGAAAATAAATAAAACAACTAGACCCTATTTTTTCGTTCTATATCAATAGTAACAACTCATTGTAACTGACTAGGAGTCAGGCGACAGGGGGCAGGAGTCAGAACATTCTTGGTATTTGAAAGGAAAATCACTTTGAATCGAAGTCGAAACAGTTCTCTATTCACGAAATTTCACCTGACCCCTGACTCCTCGTTCCTGACCCCTAGCTAGTTACAACTCATTTTAATTTATCATGCGGCAATATATTATTCTTCCAATACTACTTTTTTTAATATTAGGTAGCCAACATGCAGTGGCTCAAGATCAGATAATTCGACTAAAAAATCCTTCTTTTGAAGATCCTCCTAGAGCAGGTAAACCACCTACGAGCTGGAACGACTGTGGATTTCCAGGAGAAACACCTCCAGATATTCAACCGGGTAAATTTGGTGCTACTAAAGCTCCTTATGACGGAAATAGTTATCTGGGATTGGTGGTACGAGATAATGATAGTTGGGAAAGAGTTAGTCAACGTTTATCAAAACCTATCCTGGCAGATCAATGTTATTCTTTTAGTATGTTTTTGGCTAGATCGAATATCTATCTTAGTCAAAGTCAGTTAACTAATAATTTAGTACAATATTCTACTCCTTGTGTGCTAAGAATTTGGGGTGGAGATGATCGTTGCTCAAAAAATGAACGGCTGGCAGAATCAGAATTAGTGACTTCAAATGACTGGACGCAGTTTGATTTTAAATTTGAACCAAATCAAACACATACCTATATTTTATTTGAGGTATTTTATAAGACACCTACTTTGTTTCCTTATAATGGAAATATATTATTGGATAACGCTTCTCCTATTACGCCAATTTCTTGTGATGAGGAAATATTAGCTGTAAAAGCTCCTGAAGTAAACTTTGTAGTGCCAGAAAATACGATGAAAGTAGATGATGCGGGTGTAACCGTGCAAGCACAAATAAAGCAAGTTTCTCCTGATATTAACATTACTTTTACTGTGAATGGAAAAACTAATACTGATTTTAATTTTAACCCTAATACAGGAGTATTTCAAGCGGACTTGCGGAAATTCAAAACAGGAAAAAATGCTTTAGTTCTAAAAGCAACTAACAAAGAAGGTGTGTCAGAGGATAAAGCGACATTGATCTATGATTTACCAAAAAGTACAGTTGCTGTTGCACCACCGCCACCTTCTTATGATGCGCCTGCTACCCCTAAAAAGGAAATCCCTACAAGAACTCCTGAAAAAGAAACTAGAGAAGATAAGACGATTGAAGGGATGTCTAGAAAGGATATGAAAAAAGGGCAAACCATTAAATTAAATAAGCTATATTTTGGTATTAATCAATCTACCATTGGAGCAAATTCTTTTGGTGCTTTAAATGAAATATACGATTTTTTAAAATACAATGAAGATGTGGTGATAGAAATCGGTGGACATACAAATGGAAATTGTGATTCGGAATACTGTGATGAATTATCTAAAACTCGTGCTAAAGCTGTAGCAGATTATTTAGCTAAAAAAGGAATTGCAGGAGAACGATTAGAATATAAAGGATATGGTAAACGTAATCCTATTTCTTCTAATAAAACAGCCGTTGGTCGTAAGAAAAATCAGCGAGTAGAGATTAAGATTCTTAA
>CAYOBX010000014.1:4245-28186 GCA_964402245.1 uncultured Saprospiraceae bacterium
AGCAGAAAAATTAATCTAGACAAAGGTCAAGTAGTCAACATAACGGATTCATCATTCATCATTCATCATTCATCATTTCTCATTCATCATTAAAAAGTCAACGTCAAAGAAAGTAGGAATGAACTATTCGATAAAAGAAATTCAACAGATAGTAAGAGGGATTTTTTTAAATGAAACACCAGAAGATCAACCAATAGAACGACTGCTTTTTGATTCTCGCCATTTAGTTTTTGCCAACCGTACTTTATTTTTTGCTTTTACTGGAGATCGCCAAGATGGGCATCATTTTATCGAAGAATTATACGATCAAGGGGTTCGTAATTTTGTAGTTACTAATGCTAATATTGCCGAGCGTTTTCCACAAGCCAATTTTATTTTAGTAAAAAATAGTGTAAAGGCTTTACAAAAATTGGCAATGTATCATCGACGCCAATTTAATATACCCATAATTGGTATTACAGGAAGCAATGGAAAGACCATTATTAAAGAATGGTTGTTTCAATTATTACATCAAGATTATCGAATAGTCAAGAATCCAGGGAGTTATAATTCTCAGATTGGTGTTCCTTTATCTGTTTGGTTGATGGAAAGAAGCCATAATTTAGGCCTTTTTGAAGCAGGCATTTCTCAACCAAAAGAAATGAAAAAACTAGCCCCAATTATTGATTGTACAATTGGTGTTTTTACGAATATAGGTACGGCACATAGTGAAGGATTCACTTCCCAAAAGAAGAAAGTCAAAGAAAAATTAAAGCTTTTTGAAAATACTAAAACCATTATTTATTGTAGAGATCATGATTTAGTAGATGAATTAATACAAGAGTTGCCAAAGAAAAATTACTTTACCTGGGCCTATCATAAAAAGGCAGACTTACGAATAGAATCTGTTGAAATTATGGATAATAGTGCAGCTGTTCAGGCCATCTTTAAAAAGAAACTATACTACTTTACCCTACCCTTCGCCGATAAAGCATCTATTGAAAATGGATTACATTGTTATGCGATGCTATTATATCTTGGCTTTTCTGCTAGTCAAATTAATACTAAAATAGCTCAACTGGAATCGATTCCTATGCGATTAGAGGTAAAGGAGGGCATTCATGGAAGTACGCTGATTAATGATAGTTATAATTCAGATTTGACATCTATTGAATATGCTTTAAACTTTGCAGCTAAGCGAGATGATGGGAAGCAGTTTATTCTAATACTATCAGATATTTTACAAAGTGGGGAATCGGTTAAAAGTTTATATCAGAAAATAGCTCAGTTATTGATTGCTAAAAAAGTAGACCGATTAGTAGCCATAGGTCAAGATATAAAATTAATTAAAGATGTATTACCAGCTTCTTTTCCTGTTCAATACTATGAGGATACCAATGTCTTTTTAGAGGCAATGACGCCAAATGATTTTAATAATTCCAAGGTATTACTAAAAGGAGCAAGAATATTTCAGTTTGAGCGTATCCTTAAAAAGTTTGAAGAAAGAGTACATAAGACAGTATTAGAGGTTAATTTGAGTGCAATTGCTCACAATTTAAAAGTATATGGACAGTTTCTTCAGCCTAACACCCAATTAATAGCAATGGTGAAGGCTTCTGCTTATGGGAGTGGTAGTATAGAAGTGGCTAAACTGCTGGCTTTTTATAAAGTAGACTATTTAGCAGTTGCCTATGCAGACGAAGGAGTAGAGTTGCGAAAAGCAGGTATTCATTTACCTATTTTGGTCTTGAATCCGGAAGAAGCTAGTTTCGACGCCTTAGTCGCATTTGATTTGGAGCCTGAAATTTATAGTATCCAACTATTTCAACAGTTTATAGATTTTATCGACTCTACCAAGGAACATTATATCCATCTAAAACTGGATACAGGTATGCATCGATTGGGGTTTGAAGAAAAAGACCTACCTACATTAGTCCATTTATTGACTACACATCCAAAAATTATAGTAAAAAGTATTTTTTCTCATTTAGCAGCAAGCGATATGGAAGAACATGATGCTTTTACTAGTGAACAAGTAGCACAATTCAATAGACTGTCTACGCATATCACTCAACATCTTCCCTACCAATCATTAAGACATATCTTGAATTCTAGCGGCATTGTTCGTTTTCCACAATACCAATTTGATATGGTGCGTTTGGGAATTGGTTTATATGGCATAGATGGTGGAGAAAAAATACAAGCTCAATTAAAAGTAGTAAATACCCTAAAAGCTACTATTTCTCAAATTAAGGAAGTAGCTAAAAATGATACGGTTGGATATAACCGAAGTGGAAAGATCAATCAATACAAGAAAATTGCTACCATAAATATTGGTTATGCAGATGGATTATCAAGGAAAGCAGGTAACGGAAATTACCATGTTGCCGTAAAAAACCAAAGAGCACCAATAATTGGTAACGTTTGTATGGATATGTGTATGATTGACGTTAGTGACATACCTGACGCAAAAGTGGGTGATGAGGTGGTTATTTTTGGAAAAAATCCAAGTGTTGAGCATTTAGCTAAGTGTCTAGAAACTATTCCATATGAGATATTTACTAGTGTTTCTAATAGAGTAAAGCGAATATATTTCAGAGAATAAAGACTAATCCACCACATTTATTGTTAACAATCCCTTAAAGTCTTAGTATATAATGTAAACTATATAAACTTCACACGCTTATTTTTCCTAATTTTGCGTTTTATAAGTAAAGTTGTGTGAATTTTCTAAATGCTTAAGTTTTTATCTCCAAAAGAACCTAAAACATTAAGTATCTATAATTTAACTACTATTGGTTTTTCAGAGTAGAGAAGCCAGAATTGACATCAAATGACAAAGCAAATTATTATAGCCTTTATAAGTGTTTTTTTAGGCACTACCCTTTTAGGCCAGAAAGCTGACCCCGTGTTGTTTACAGTGGCAGATAAACCTGTCCACGCATCTGAGTTCATGTATATTTATACAAAAACCAACAGAGATAAAGCAGACTTTACAAAAGCTTCTCTTGAAGAGTATTTGGATTTATATACCAAATTTAAATTAAAAGTGCAGCGAGCACGAGATTTAAAACTGGATACGATTCCTGCCTTAAAACAAGAATTAGAAGGATATAGACAACAATTAGCAGATTCTTATTTACTGGATAAAGCGGTTACTGATAAATTGATTAAAGAAGCTTATGATCGCTCAAAGCAAGATCTGAGTGTTAGTCATATTATGATAGGTTTAAGGAAGAATGCGACCTCTAGAGATACCTTGCTAGCTTATAAAAGAATTATGGCTGTGAAAGCAAGATTAGATGGAGGAGAAGACTTTGTTGCGGTTGCAAAAGAATTGTCAGACGATAAGACAGTTAAAAAGAATAATGGTCATATTGGTTATTTTACTTCTCCATTTCCAAATGGTTTTTATGCTTTTGAAACAGCGGCATATCAACTGAAGAAAGGTGGCTATTCTAATCCAGTACGAACACCATTAGGGTATCACATTATTAGAGTAGATGATATTCGCTTGGCTAGAGGAGAAATAGAAGTGGCTCATATCTTAATTAGAAAAGATACACCTGAAGCAGAGAAGATAATTAATGATATTCATAAAGAACTATTAGCAGGGGGTGATTTTGAAGCTACTGCCGTCTCTAAATCTCAAGATAATAAGACGGCTGCAAATAATGGTTATGTCGGCTTCTTTGGGATCAGTACTTATGAGAAAACTTTTGAAGATGCTGCTTTTAGTATTACAAAAGACGATGGTCTATCCGCACCTTTCCTTTCGCAGGCTGGCTGGCACATTATTAAAAGAATTAGTAAAAAACCAGTACCTGAATATGAAAAAGCAAAGCCTCGATTAAAAACTAAAATTCAAAAAGATAGTCGTTTTGAATTAGCAAAAGAAGCCATTGTAGAGCAAATCAAAAAAGAAAATAATTTTGTTGAAAATATAGAACCTGCTAAAAAGTTTGCAGGTTCCTTAGGCAAAGACTTTAATACCTTTAGTTGGAAAGCACCAGTAGATAAGTCTTCAGAAAAGATTTTTACTTTAGGAAGTACTAGTTATACGCTAGGTGATTTTACGGATTATCTAGGAACAGCTTCTCGACAAAGAATGAAGTATGCTAACACTCCTCCTAATGAGGTGGCTAAGAAATTGTACGAAATGTATGTCACTGAAACTTGCTTAAAGTATGAAGAAAGAAACTTGGAGCGAAAATATCCAGATTTCAAAGCCTTAATGAGAGAGTATAGAGAAGGGATTTTATTATTTGAAATTACCAAACAAGAAGTGTGGGATAAAGCATCACAGGATACGACGGGCTTAGCTAATTTTTATAATAAAAATAAAAACCAATATAAGTGGAAGGAACGTGCTATGATTACTCAATATAGTGTCAAAGACTATAACAATGCTAGTAAAGTCCAGAAAGCTATTCAAAAAAGCACCTCTCAAGAGGTATTGAATAAATTTAATAAAGAAAAAAATATTGTTAGTGTCAAAGAATTGACACTTGAGAGAGGAAGAGATAAAAACCTAGATGCTGTAGAATGGACAGCAGGTAATGTATCTAATGTGGTTTTGGATAAAGCGACTCAAAGTGCTATCTTTTTTAAAATTGAAAAAATACTTCCTGCTGGAGATAAGAAACTAGGAGATGCTAGAGGATATGTGGTTGCAGATTATCAAGATTTTTTAGAGAAGCAATGGGTAGCAGAGTTAAAAGATACTTACAATGTCAAAGTCAATAAAAAGACATTTAAGAACTTGATAAAGAAAAAAAGGTAGAGACGTAGCATGCTACGTCTATAACGTAGCCATATAACTACGTCTATAACGTAGTTACGTCTATTCGATAACATACGAGACGTAGCATGCTACGTCTTCACTATACAATCACATGCCAAACGTTCCCAAAGTTTGGATTTTTTTAATCTCTCTCTTCTTAGCAACTTGCGCTGTTTTTGAAGAAGAAACGACTGTAGAAGAAGAGATTCCCTTAGCGGAAGCCCATAATCAACGCCTCTATCTTTCTGAGCTAGATGGAATGATTCCCGCAGATGCCAGTACTGCGGATAGTATCGTTTTTGTAAAGGCATATGTGGAACGTTGGATACGGAAAAGCTTGCTAATGCATGAGGCTGAAAAAAATATTCCAAAAGATCTAAATATTGATAAGCTAGTGAGGGATTATCGTTCTTCTTTAATTCGATATAATTATGAGCAGCAATTGGTAAAGGAGCAAATGGATTCTGTGATTACTGAACAAGAATTGAATGATTTTTATGAGAAAAATAGAGAACAATATCAACTAGAAACACCCATTATAAGATGTAATTTTATTAAAGTCTCTCAGTCTGCTCCAGATTTGAAAAAATTGAAAAACTTATGGCAAAGTGATTCTATTGTAGATAGAGATACCTTATTGGCTTATTGTAATGTGAATGCAGAGGAATTTTTGTTGACGGATAGTATTTGGTATAAAGTAGAAGATATTGCAACCCGTCTCCCTAAAGGGACCATTGGCACGGAAAATATTAGCAAGCGAAAGGAAATATCTTTAGATGATAATGATTATTTATATTTATTTAAAATTTTTGAAATCATTAATCGAAAAGAAATTGCTCCATTAGCTTTTATTGAAGATCAAGCTTCAAAGGTAATTTTGCATAGACGGAAAATTAAATTACTAGAAGAACATAATGAAGAATTGTACAATTTAGAAATGGAACAAACAAATGTGAAAGTATTTCCATTTTCTTTATAGCTTAAAAACTGTTAGCAATCAGCTATCAGCCCTTAGCTATTATGACGCTATCTCTTAGCATTCTATTAGATATAGGAAGCGAGTATTTAGAAACTAATAGCTAAAAAAAAATAATAAAAAATGAAAAAACTAATTCTTTCTTTTGCTTTGTTTATAGTAGCATTTTATAGCCTACAAGCACAAAAAGTATTGATTGATAAAGTGATTGCGAAAGTTGGTAGTGAATTGGTCTTACTTTCAGAGGTAGAAGAACAGTATTCTTATGCTTCCGAACAGCGAGGAGGAATACCTCCAGAAGTGAGGTGTCAAATATTGGAACAGATCATGGTACAAAAACTATTGGTCAATCAAGCAAAATTAGATAGTGTGGAAGTAGGAGATGCAGAAGTGGAAACACAATTAGATGCTCGTTTTGAAAGAATTCTGCAAATGATGGGTGGAGATACCAAACAGTTTGAAGATTTTTATGGGCAAGGAATTCCTGAGGCAAGGGAAGGAATGAGATCAGAATTAAAAAATCAATTATTAACGGATCGAATGCGTTCTCAAGTAATGGGAGGTATTGTGGTGACGCCATCTGAAGTGAAAGACTTTTTTGCTCGTATTCCTGTTGATAGCTTACCTTATTTTAATTCGGAAGTAGAAGTTAGAGAAATTGTAATGAAGCCAGAGGTAAATGCTGAAGAAGAGGCTAGAGCTAAGAATCAATTAGAAGAAATTAAGCAAAGAATTGAAGCTGGGGAAGATTTTGCGGAACTAGCAATCACCTACTCAGATGATCCTGGATCTGGTCGAAATGGTGGAGACCTAGGAATGACTAAAAGAGGAAGTTTCGTACCTGAATTTGAAGCTGCAGCATATAGCTTAGAAAATGGTGGGATTTCAGAAGTGATTAGATCAGAATTTGGTTTCCACCTTATTCAATTGATAGAAAGAAGAGGAAACTCTATTCATGCTCGCCATATTCTTATTAAGCCAGAAATTACCTATGCAGATATGGATAGAACTAAAGCAAAATTGGATAGTGTGGCAACTGCAATTAATTTAGATTCCTTACCTTTTTCCTATGCAGTAAAGCTGTACTCTAATGATAAAGTGCAGAGTTTTAATAATGCAGGCTTATTAACTAATCCTAAAACAGGTAATACTTTCTTTGAAATTGGAGATTTAGAGACAGATATTTTTTTTACAATTGATACAATGGAGGTAGGAATGGTGTCAGAAGCAGTGCAATTTACAGATCAGCGAGGAGAAGAAATGTTTAGAGCTATCTTATTGCAGTCTAGAACAGAACCTCATAAAGCTAGTTTGGAGCAAGATTATTCTAAGATTCAATTAGCTGCTATCAATGAAAAGAAAGGTCTCTTTTTATCTGGTTGGGTAGATGGAAAGATTAATTCGACCTTTGTTAATATAGTGTCTAATTATGAAACCTGTCCTAATTTAAAAAAATGGTCTAAAGAAATAGCGGTTAATGAGTAAGACCGTTTGATCTACGTTTTTGTGCCGTAGGTACAATATGTTGGTAGAAACTAATTCAATAAAAAAGGCTTGATAGCATAACTATCAAGCCTTTTTTATTGAATTAGTTTTATTGATTTATAATCCTGCTTTCGCAGAAATCTCCAACATCCGATCAATACTAGCTACTCCTTCCTTAATGACCCATTCAGGTAAAGTAATCTCTGGTAATTCATGCTTCATGCACACATACAATTTCTCAAGTGTATTTCGCTTCATATGGGGGCAATCATTACAAGCACATTTATTATTAGGAGGTGCAGGGATGAATGTTTTTCTTGGAGAAGCTTTTATCATTTGGTGTAGAATACCGGATTCCGTTGCAACGATAAATTCTTCCGCAGGATTTTCTTTTGTATATTTTAGTAGCCCACTGGTAGAACCAATATAATCGGCCGTCTCTAATATATGTGGCTCACATTCTGGATGAGCAATGAATTTTGCATCAGGATGGCGTAAACGTAATTTAGTGATTTTTTCGTGAGAGAAAATCTCATGCACCATACAAGAGCCATTCCACAAGATCATGTTCTCTCTCCCTGTCTGTTTCTTTAAATATTTACCCAAGTTAATATCTGGTGCAAAAATGATTGGCTGATCCTCTGGAATGCTATTGATGACATGTACCGCATTGGTAGAAGTACAACAAATGTCTGTCAATGTCTTTAATTCTGCGGTACAATTGATATAGCTTACTACTGTATGGTCAGGATATTTTTCTTTAAACTTTCTAAATAAATGCGGTGGACAAGAATCAGCTAAAGAGCAACCTGCCTTCAAATCTGGTAGTAATACCTTTTTGCTTGGAGATAACATTTTAGCAGTCTCGGCCATGAAGTGTACTCCTGCAAATACAATTATATCTGCATCTGTATTGGCTGCCATTTGTGATAAACCTAAACTATCTCCTACATAATCGGCAATATCCTGAATTTCGGCCTCTTGATAATAATGTGCTAAGATAATGGCGTTTCTTTCTTTTTTTAGCTTATTAATTTCTTCATATAAATCAAGTGTTGGATCAATTTCAAGATCCAAAAATCCGACTTTATTTAAATCTCTTTCTGCAATGGCTATTGAACTCATGTTAGTAAGTTTAATTATTAGTAAGTAGGTACTTTTTCTAAAAATCAGACTTTTTTAGATAAGTATCAAGTTATTACTTAGTTTAGATTCTAAACTAAGTATTTTTTAGACGATAAAACTTATCTAAAGTTACTATGGAATGACGGAAAAATAAATGCCAAATTATTAAAATAACTTCTGGGAATCAGTAATTCTACTTTGGAGCTTTGGCAGAACAGAGAGTAGAGAAGCGAAAGCAGAGATAAAATACGTTTCCAAATAACGAAATTTAGTTGTTACTTAGTTGGATTTATCTCTATTCTCTGCTCTCGTTTCTCTGTTCTAATCTAAAGTAGAACTAAAAAGAGGAGCAAAGAACTATTGTTCTCGCCCCTCAATGTTTAAGTAATACTTAAACGGTTTTGGGTCTTTATTTAATTAGGATTGTTTATTTTTTAAAGCTACATTTTTACAATTTGATAAGGCTACTTCAAATTAAATCTAAATACAAAATACTGGTTTTAATATAAATATCAGAATTATCTTCTTTCTTTAAAACAAAAATGGCGATTAGCGACAAATAAAAATTTTACTAAATATGTTAAGGGCATACTTGTTGTCTCGCTATTAAAGTACATTAACTTCTCTAAAAGAAGACAAGAACTTCCTAATTTTGTAACACTCAAATAAACTGGGTTTATTTTTACTACCATTTAAATGTACGGTAGAAAAAATTTGTTTAACATATCTACTATAATCACTTTCAATGAAATTTAAAGAAGGAATTTTATTCCTAGCTAGTACTTTTTTTTGTGGCTGGCTGATGGGGCAAACCCTATTAACAGGAAAAGTTTTGGATGATAAAGATCAAGCCCTAATTGGTGCAGCTATTATTGTTCCTGCATTGAATATTGGTACACTAAGCACAGAGGACGGGGCTTTTGAATTAGCTTTGCCAGAGGGAATTTCTCATAAAGTAATTGTTAGTTTTTTAGGAAAAAGAAGTATTGAAAAACTGATCGACAGCAATCAATTATCTAGTCCAATTATTTTTAATTTGCCGTCTGATCCCTTAGCACTGAGCGAAGTTATTATTACGGGGGCTTTTCAAGAAACGACTAAACTAAATTCTTCTATAGCTAGTAGTTCTTTATCTCAACGAAAAATACAGCAACAAACAGCAAGAGGGACAGCGGATTTATTAAATGCTGTTCCTGGCGTATTTGTAGATGCTGCTGCTGGAGAGATTTTTACTAGAGTATACTCTAGAGGAATTTCTGCTTTGGCAGAAGATGATATAGGATGGTACTATATTTCTTTACAAGAAGATGGTTTACCAGTCACTAATTATCAAACGACTTATTATGGCCCAGACCTATTTCATCGAGTCGATCTAACGACTCGTCGACTAGAGGTTGTACGTGGAGGTGCAGCGGCTGTTACTAGTGCCAATGCACCTGGTGGTATTGTCAATTTTATCTCTAAAACAGGAAGCAATATTTTTAATGGAAGCATGTTAGCAACTACAGGTATTCAAGGAGATAATAATGGATTGTTTCGATATGATATTAATTTGAATAGTCCATTGCAAAATAATTGGGCACTTAATATTGGTGGCTTTTACCGCTATGATCAAGGGCCTCGTAACACAGATATTAATTGGGCCAATGGAGGGCAATTAAAAGCAAATATTTCTAAACAAACAGAAAATGGCTCCTTAACGTTGTATGCTAAATACTTGAATGATAAGGTGAATAGATATAGTGGTTTAGCTGCTAGAAATTGGCAAAATGTAGAACCTGCCTTTGGACAAAATTTTAATACGACGGCCTTATTGTTGCCCAAAGTAAGTACGAATATAACAGATGGACGAATAGCTGGTAGTGATTCAAATGCTACTTATGTTTATGACACAAACAATGGTGTACGCACTAAAGATGTTGCATTGGGTCTTAAATTCTCTCAAGCAATAGGGGATTGGGTTTTACGATCTAATTTGAAAGGCAGTATCAAAAGTGCAGATTGGCAATCGACTATAGCAAACCAACCTTTGGGATTGGAAGGCTTTTTCCCTTATTTATTAAGCGGGATAGATCCGACCTTCCAAAATATTCCTTTAGGACAAATTGTTTTTCGAGATGCCCGACAAGGTAATGTAGTTGCTAGTGTCAATAATTTTGGCATATTAGGCCCTTTCCAAGGGGTTCCTGCTTCGTTTGAGTATATTGAAGGTAGCTTACCGAATGATGCTGTAATGGGTATTGCTCCTTGGAAAAAACTAGATGAAGCGACAGAAATAATGGAGCAGTTAACCATTAGTAGACAAATAGAAAAGCACCATTTGACACTTGGCGGTTTTTTCGGATATTCCGATGTAGAAACTTTTACTTCTGCCAGCTACGCCTATGCAACCTATGAAAATTCACCTCGAATGTTGGCGGTTAGTTTGGAGAATCCTGGAGAACCTATTATTCAATTATCAGATCCTTCGGGTATTTCTAATTATGGGGGCTTACTCTATAATAGAGGAGATGCGAAAATACAACAAATAGCTTTTTTTGCAAATGACCGATTCCAACCTACAGATCGTTTAATTATTGATGGTGGCTTGCGTTATGAAAGGATTCAACATCAAGGAGAAAAAGATCGTTCTTCTCCTTCTTTCAATCTTGGAGGAATAGATAACGATGAAACTACTGCCTATAATAATTCGGTTCTTTTGGCTACGACACAAGATCCGTTTGATTTTACATATGACTACCTTTCTTGGTCGTTTGGACTTAATTACAAATTAGGCCCTGATATTGCGTTTTTTACTCGTTTTTCTAATGGGCATAAAGCTCCAGAAATGAATTATTATTTTAATAATTTTAGTGGAGTACCTATCAACGAGAGAGGAACTGTACAAGATATTCTACAAGGGGAATTGGGATATAAATTAATTAAACCTGCATTTAGTCTTTTTGCTACCACATTTTGGAGTCAATTAGATAATATTGCTTTTTCAGAATTTGTATTTGACCAAACAGGTGGGGGGATTTTTTTTACGCCTATACAGTTTAATAAAACAACAACTATTGGCTTAGAATTAGAAAGCGTATGGTCTCTAAGCGATCGTTGGAGCATGAATTTTAATGCTACTTTCCAAAATGCAGAAGCTACTCGATTTAATTTATACGATGCAAATGGTACGGTGGATGAATCAGACGATGTAATAATAGATTTCTCTGGTAATGAGCTAAGTCATAATCCAGACTTAATTCTTGAGATTCAACCAAATTATATAGGAGAAAAATTAAATATCTTTGCTACTTGGCGATATATGGGGGCACGTCAGGCTAATATTTCTAATGGTTTTCAATTACCAGGATTTTCAACTTTTAATGCTGGTATTAGTTATCAATTAAGCAATCATGTGAATGCCTCTATTATAGCCAATAATGTTTTTAATTCTGAAGGCTTAATGAATTTCTTTGGCCCGAATGAATTTGGTAGTAATGCAAATGAAGCAACACCAATGTTTATAGAACAAAACCCTGATGCTACTTTTGTCGTATTGCCTATAAATCCTCGTTCTATCTATTTGAAAATAGGGTATGATTTTTAAAAGGTTTGTAGCACGGAATTTATTCCGTGCTACGGAATTCAGTATTTGTCAAAGAGTTAGAAAATATAATTTATGAATCGTTTAGATCAATTATTTGCAACCAAGAAGAAAAATATTCTTAATATTTTTTTTACAGCAGGACATCCTAATTTAGAGAATACTAAAGATATTATATTATCTCTTGAAAAAGCAGGGGTAGATTTGATAGAAGTAGGTATTCCTTATTCTGATCCTTTAGCAGATGGACCAACGATTCAAGCTAGTAGCATGAAGGCGCTTAAGAATGGAATGACGGTTGAACTGCTATTCAATCAAGTACAAGCGGCAAGAGCGCATACCCAAGTTCCATTAATATTAATGGGGAATTTCAATCAAGTGATGCAGTTTGGTGAAGAGCGTTTTTTTAGAAAATGTAAAGAGGTTGGAGTGGATGGATTGATCTTACCAGATTTACCTGTTTATGTGTTTGAAGATACCTATAAAAAATACTTCGATGAATTAGATCTAAGAATGACCTTCTTAATTACTCCACAAACTAGTGAAGAACGATTGCGTCAAATAGATACTTTGACAAAAGGCTTTATTTATATGGTGTCTAGATCTTCTATTACTGGGGCTAAGTCTGATATTACAAATCAACAATTAGCTTACTTTAATCGGGTGAATGATATGGGATTAAAAAACCCTAGATTAATTGGGTTTGGTATTTCTAATCATGCTACCTATGCTACTGCTTGCCAATATAGTAGTGGAGCTATTATTGGAAGTGCTTTTATTAAAGCTTTGGAGAAAGCTACTGATTTAGATGCTACTATTCAGGAATTTGTGGAGATGATTCGAACGGAGGCGGTGGCTGGTGTATAGGTGCGAGATGGCTTAGGTTATGATGTCCCACGACTGCTGGGTTACAGGATGTCGCACTTCTCATGATTTCGTCATGTGTGCTTCCACTACTGCATCATGGATTACAGGATGTGCACTTCCCATGACTGTGTCATGTGCGCTTCCCATGACTGCGTCATGTGCGCTTCCCATGACTGCGTCATGGGTTACAGGATGTCGCTCCGTTGGAGCTGTGAGTGATGTTATGTTGTTGTGTTATGTTATGTTATGTTATGTTATGTTATGTTATGTTGTTGTTTGTTAAGGGAGTATTTGGGTGATGTGCTTGGCTATGTCTTCGGCTACGGCTACTTTTGTTTTTAGGGGGAATGGTTTTACTTCTTTTTCTGTTATGAAGGTTACTTTATTCGTATCGTGTTTGAATCCTGCGCCTTTATCTTGTAGGGAGTTTAAGACGATCATATCAAAATTCTTTTTCTTTAATTTTCCTTTGGCGTTTTCCAATTCATTATTAGTTTCTAGGGCAAAGCCAATAATTACTTGATGTTTCTTTTTTACTTTTCCTAGTGCGGCAGCAATATCTTGGGTACGTTCTAAGGGAATGGTTAGGTCGAAATCTCCTTTCTTTAATTTTTTATCCGCTACTGTTTTTGGACGATAATCCGCTACGGCTGCTGCCATAATGGCTATATCGGATTTGCCAAAATTATTGGTAGCAACTTCGTACATATCTTGTGCGGTCTGTACACGAATTAGCTTCACATTTGCTATATCAGTAGAAAGATTAGAAGGACCTAAAATTAATTGTACTTCTGCCCCTTGCTTTGCTAATGCTTCTGCTATTGCTACTCCCATTTTTCCAGAAGAACGATTGCCTATAAACCGTACGGGATCAATCGGTTCATAGGTAGGTCCTGCGGTTACAATTGCTTTTTTACCTTGTAATGGTAATTTGTGATTTGAAGAAATAGTTGTCTCCTCTTGTAGAAAATCACCTAAATGCTGTACTATATCTTCTGGTTCTCCCATTCTTCCAGCACCTACTAAACCACTAGCTAGTTCTCCATGTCCAACGGGTATAATATGATTACCATAGGAAATCAATTTATCAATATTCCCTTTTGTACTTGGATGCGCCCACATATCTAAATCCATTGCAGGGGCTACAAATACTGGACATTTAGCAGAGAGATAAGTGGCTACAATAATATTATCACTAATACCATTGGCCATTTTGCCTAAAGTGGTGGCGGTCAATGGAGCCACTAGCATCAGATCCGCCCATAAGCCTAAATCAACATGGTTGTTCCAGCTTTCACCATTATGGACATCTGTAAATACGGATTTTTTAGATAGAGTAGATAAAGTGAGTGGAGAGATGAAAGAAGTAGCAGATTGGGTCATTAAGACCTGCACTTCTGCTCCTGCTTTGATTAATAGGCGAGTTAAAAAAGCCGCTTTATAAGCGGCTATACTTCCAGTAATACCTAGTATTATTTTTTTTCCTTTCAACATCTGCTTAATAAATGATGAGCCTTTTTAACGATGAATGAGAAATGAGAAATGATGAATTACTAGATGTTGTCTAGACATTGTTTTCAAAATGTTTAGTAATTCATAATCTAGACAAAATCAAGTAGTCAACATCAAATATTCATCATTCATCATTTCTAATTCATCATTAATTAAAACCTTTCCTTCTTGCCTTCATTATAACGATAGTGGAGTTCATCATTGGTGTACTCGTTCATCGCTATGATTACAGGATTAGGCAATCTTTCATAGAATTTAGAGATTTCGATTTGCTCTTTATTCTCATGAATTTCTTCAATTGTATCTGAACTTACAGCGAATTCTTCCAATTTATTATGAAGCTCATACTTTAAATCTACAGATAATAAGTTGGCTCTTTTAGAGATAATAGCCAACGCTTCATAGATATTCCCAGTAGACTTTGCTAAACTTGCAACGTCTCTAGCACGTATGTTAGGATCTAGACCTTGTACTTTTGTTTTGATATCCGACATCATCAAATTTTTTCATGCCTTTACGGGCATCCGTTAGAAAATTTTTAACTTCTTTCTTTTTATTACTCTTAGGGTATTTTTTTATAAATTCAACTGCTTTATCTACTACATCTTCAAATCGCTCCCTCTTCTTTTCATAAACGCTATTTTCTGCCAATAGGTACGCTGACTTAACAATTAGATGACGAATGTTTTCATGATCTTTTGAATCAGGATAATCTTTTAGCATATTTTCGAACACTCTAGTAGCAGATTGATACTGTTTAGTATCATAATATAACTGTCCAATTGAAAACTCTTTTTGCTCCAATTTTATTCGCATTTCGTCAATCAACCTATTACACTCTGCCACTCGCTCACTGTTAGGATAGGTATTGACGAATAGTTGAAAACCATCAATCGCTTTCAATGTATTCGATTGTTCTAATCGAAATATTGGAGATAGTTTGTAATAAGAATAAGCAGCCATATATTCTGCTTCTTCTCTTAGTGGACTATTACCATAGGTCGCTACAAAATTCTTAAAATAATAAGAAGCTAGCACATATTTTCCTTGATAATAGTGGGTATAAGCGTAAGAAAAATAGACTTTCTCTGCTTCAGTTTTACCTCTTAGACTATTAATAACTAGCTCAAAGAGACTTTGCGCTTTATTATAATCTTCTTGTTCATAGTACTCAAATGCTTTCTTAATCAAAAAATCTGGATTTGGATTAGTCCTGACTTTTTCAAAATCACTCTTACATGCGCTTAATAAAATAATTGAGCCAAGTATTATGCTAAATATAGTTTGCTTTATCATAGGTTTGCAAAATTAATCTTTTTTTGCCATTAGTTTCAAAACTAATTGACAAGGTACTAGCTTTATAACTTACTTCGTTCTAGTTAGGTATTTATTGACTTTTATTTAACGTTTTGTAGTGTTCTAGTTGATAGCCAAATTAATGGTGTAATTCTGTCAATATTTAGACACTTAATTACATTCTACTTAAAACTTAAATTTTCTATCCTGAAACCCTTAATCCCGCCACTGTTAGGCGGTGATGTGTGACGTTTTCGAGAGAGTGTTCGATAGAGAAAATTAAATAGATTATAGCCAATCATCATGCAAAATTTTTCTGTTCTAACGTTTCCTTTGTCCTGTTTAAAAAACGGTTTGTTTTTTTTAACCTTTTTATACTGCTTCCTAGGACAAGCTCAAGAGTCTGACCTAAGAATCGGACAATGGAAATCTCACCTCCCCTATCAATCAGGTCGTTGGGTTACTCAAAGTGAGACTCTAATCTATTATGCATCGCCTTTTGCTATTTTTACGATAGATAAAATAGACAATTCAGTAGATTTTCTTTCGAAGGTCGATGGATTAAGTGATGTAGGAGTTGATAAAATAAACTATAACCAAGCATCCGAAACGCTCGTAATTGCCTATACCAATAGTAATCTAGATTTGATTAAGCCAGATGGTATTATCAACTTAAATGACATCCAGCAGAATACTAGTATCATAGGTGATCGAACGATTTATGATATTCTTTTTGAGGGAGATGCAGCCTTCTTAGCGACTGGTTTTGGTATCGTAAAATTGAATTTAGAAAGAGAAGAATTTGAATTTACCACGTTTACAGGATTACCCGTATTTAATATCACTTTGTTCAATGGGCAATTTTATGCTGCTACAGACGAAGGTATCTATACAGCTTCTAATCAAGAGAACATTAATTTAGGAGATTTTGGCAATTGGCGTTTATTAGATATTCCTGATGGCTTTCCTGCTGTGTATAGTTCTCAGGCAGTTACTGTACATCATGGAAGATTATATGCAGATATTAGTGGTGATTTATTTCAATACGATGGAAACGAGTTAGAAGAAATACATAGTGAAAATGATTTTAATGTAAGTTTTCTATCACCTGGTGTAGAGCATCTTATAGTTGGCTTTTCAAAAATAACTTCTGGAAATGATATTGTCTTATTATTTGAAGAAGATGGTACATTTACTGGCTCTGGAAACATTTGTGCGAACCTACCACGAAATGCCATTGAGTTAGAAAATGGGCGTATCTGGTATGCTGATGTATTTCGAGGCGTCCGTTTTGCAAACAGTGCAGGAGATCGCTGTACTACATTAAATTTTAATGCCCCTTTTTCTCGAAATACGGGTGAAATTGCTATAGCAGAAGATAAAGTATACATTGCTTCTGGTGGGGTGGCTTCTAATCAGACTGCATTGAATAGAATAGATGGTGTTTTTATTTTGGAAGAGGGCAGCTGGAGTCGTTTTAACCGAGATAATGTACCGCTGTTTTTTGAAAAAGATATAGATAGAGATTTTCATCGACTAGCAATTCATCCCGATGGGCGATTATTTGTTGGAACATTTTGGGGAGGCTTGGTAGAATATGATGGGGAAAATTTCACAGCGTATACAGAAGAAAATTCTTCTTTACAAGGAGCAACAGGGGATGCTGCCAGAGAACGAGTTGGTGGCTTAGCATTTGATGAGGAAAATAATTTATGGATGAGCAATCATTTAGCGCCTCGGCCTATTTCTGTTTTGAAAAATGATGGTAGCTGGAAAAGTTTTAATGTGCCTAGTAAAAATTTACTACAGGTAGCGATTGATAATAATGGCTATAAATGGTTTGTTGCTGCGAATGAAGGGGTATTAGTATTTGATGATAATGGAACCATTGACGATGAATCTGATGACCGAAGCAGATTATTTACGCCGTCTAATAGTGAATTACAGACAAGGGTTATTAACTGCCTAGAAGTGGATTTAGATGGGGAGATATGGGTGGGTACTTCAGAAGGACCTGTGATTTTTGAATGTGGGAGTAGTGTCTTTGAATCTAGTTGTAGAGGATCTAGACGAATTATTGAGCAAGATGGATTTGGTGCTTTTTTACTTGATACAGAAAATATTTTAACCATAGCAGTAGATGGTGCTAACAGAAAATGGATCGGTACAAATAATGGTTTGTTTATTCAATCTCCTAATGGAGAGGAACAGATTGCTTTTTTGGATGAAAATAACAGTCCGTTGTTTGATAATACCGTCATTGATATCGCTATTAATCAGCAAACAGGAGAGGCTTTTATTGGTACAGATAATGGACTAATGTCGTTAAGGGGAGATGCAACTGAAGGTGGCCGAGTCAATACTTCTTCCGCTTATGCTTTCCCTAATCCAGTACGCCCAGAATACACAGGCCCTATTGCTATAAAAGGATTGGCTAGAGATGCTAATGTTAAAATAACAGACGTGAGTGGTCGATTAATTTTTGAAACAACTTCATCAGGTGGACAGGCTATTTGGGATGGTAAAAGTTTTGATGGTCGGCGAGCTAGTACGGGGGTTTACTTGGTTTTTAGTACCGTTTCTCGTGGTTTATCTGCGCCTAATAGTGTCGTGGCTAAGATTTTGTTTATTAATTGATTGTTTATAGAGTAGATCAACTTACGTAGTTGCTAAATATGTATAGTTTAAGTAAGTTCTCAAAACGCCAAATCACTGTCAGAATTAGGATTCATAGGATTTCAGGATTAGCAGGGATTTAAAATCCTACTAATCCTGAAATCCTATGAATCCTAATTCTGACATTATGCCTATTTTGCCTCATTGTTACTCTAAATATTTAAAATATTAACAATACATTATGCCCATTACATTACAACATACCTTCCTAGATCGCTTCCTACGATACGTTCAAATAGATACAGAATCAGACCCTAATTCTGATACCGTACCATCGACTACTAAACAGAAAAATTTAGGAAATCTGTTAGTAAAAGAATTATTGGAAATGGGAATTGAGGATGCTCATCTGGATACTCACGGATATGTTTATGCGACCATCCCTTCTAATAGTGATAAAGAAGTTCCTGTTATTTGTTTTTGCTCTCATATGGATACCTCCCCTGATTGTAGTGGAAATAATGTACAGCCGATTATTCATAAAAACTATAATGGTCAAGATATCATTTTGCCCAAAGGCAAAGATCAGGTTATTAAAATGAAAGATCATCCTGATCTAAAGGATCAAATAGGGCATGATCTAATAACTGCAAGTGGAGATACTTTATTGGGAGCAGATAATAAAGCAGGCGTATCAGAGATTATGGATCTTTGTTATCAATTAATGCAGTATCCAGAAATTAAGCATGGGACCATTAAAATTTTGTTTACTCCTGACGAAGAGATTGGTAGAGGGGCAAATCATGTAGATTTAAAAAAACTAGGAGCAGATTATGGATATACAGTAGATGGGGAACAACGAGGATCTCTGGAAGATGAGACATTTTCTGCGGATGGAGCTACTATTACAATCAATGGAGTAGTGATACATCCAGGATATGCCAAAGGGAGAATGGAAAATGCGATTAAAATTGCAGCAGATATTTTGGCAGCTTTGCCTAAAGATAGTTTATCTCCTGAAACAACATCTGGCAAACAAGGCTTTATACATCCAGTTACAATGGAGGGTAATTCAGAAAAAGCAACGATACAATTCATTGTAAGAGATTTCATAGATGCGCAACTACTGGACCATGAAAATGTCCTTAAAAAAATAATGGACGAAGTATTAGCCAACTATCCTAATTCTACTGCTACCTTAGATGTTAAAGAGCAATATCGAAATATGAAAAAGGTGCTAGACCAGCACCCTTCCGTTGTGAATAATGCCTTAGAAGCGATTCGACGAGCAGGAATGGAACCTAAGCAGCGTTCGATTCGTGGTGGAACGGACGGATCTCGACTTTCTTTTATGGGATTACCTTGTCCTAATATTTTTACGGGTGGTCATGCTTTCCATTCTCCGCAAGAATGGGTGACGGTGCATGATATGAAAAAGGTAGTAGAGACTTTGATAGAATTAGTACAAGTATGGGAGGAAAAAGGCGCATTAAAATTATAATGATTGTACTAATCTTTTCATTAACACGAAGTATTAGCTTAAATTTGTTAGTCCCCTAATTAATCATTAGATTTTGTTGCAAAATAAAATCTATCAATTCTATTGATTATGTACATCAAAGAGGATATTATAGATAAAATTGGTATCAGTGCTACGGAAATAATAGATTGGATGAATATTCAGCCTGCTGAAAATTTTATAAAAGGACCTATCAAAAAATGGAATACTAGTCAACATTTAGATCACCTTCATCAAATAGTGGTTCTCATCAATCAAGCTTTAAGATTACCAAAGTTTATTCTCCGATGGCGCTTTGGCAAACCTAATAGAAAAGGTAGAGATTATGATTCGATAGTTACTAAATATAAAAATAAGCTAAAGACCTTGTCTAGTGAGGCGAAACCACCTGGAGGGAAAAAGCATTTAATTACAGATAAGCCAGATTTATTGAATCAATTTCAATTACAAATTCAACGCTTGCAAAAAGGTTTAGACAAATGGACGGAAGAGGAATTAGATAAATATTTATTTCCTCATCCATTACTTGGAAAATTAACGGTTAGAGAATTAATGTTATGGATGATATATCATCACTACCATCATTTGAATAATCTAAAGAGTAATTATTAGATTTTTATAAGAAAGCCTTTTTTTAAAACAATTTAGCTATGAAAAATCTCCTTTTTTTATTGCTGTTTATATCACTAAGTGCTTGTTGGGATACTACAAGTACTACTAACAAGCCAACTGATCCAAAAGAAAAACCTACTGCTACAAACAATGGATTGACTACTAAAAATACACCAAACGATAATGCTAGTTCTAGAAGTATAGATCAGAAATGGCTATGTATTCCTGGTAAACAAGTAGGGATGATTTCGGCTCATACGACAGAAGAATCTATTAAAATGGCATATGGTAAAGAAAATGTAATTCGAAGAACTATTGGCGTAGGAGAGGGAGAAACAATTGAAGGAACTGTAGTTTTTCCGAACTCAAATAATGAAATAAGTATAGAATGGGCAACTGATAGACCTTTTGAAAGACCAACAAAAGTCCGAATCCAAAAAGGAAATACTCCTTGGAAAACAGATCAAAATATTAGCATTGGTACTACTTTATCCCAGCTCCAAAGAATCAATGGAAAAGATTTTAAATTTGCAGGCTTTGAATGGGATTATGCAGGCTATACACAGGATTGGCAAGGTGGAAAAATTAATCCAGATCTTACGATTTTTTTAGAAGCAGGACAACCAGAAGCTGCTTTCCCAGATTTATTAGGCGATGAACTTTTCTTGTCTAGTCATCCTAAGGCAGTCGCAGCAGATTTACGAGTTCGTGCAATGGTTATTGAATTGTAGAGACGTAGCACTGCTACGTCTCTACGGAAGAAAATAAACTACATGTATACTAAAGAGAAACAACGCCAACTATTCGACCAATCTAAACAATTACTAAAAACAGATACCGCCAATAATGAACTCTCAGCTGCTGCACAAGTAGAAGAATTGAGAACAGTTATTGCCTACCACGAATGGAAGTATGCAGTTTTAAATGATCCTGTTATTAGTGATTTTGAATATGATACTTTATACAAAAAACTAGAAGCATTAGAACATGATTTTCCTTCGCTCTTAACAAAAGATTCCCCGACTCAGAGAGTGGCAAACGATTTGACTTCTGACCTTGAATCAGTTGCTCATCTTACTCCGATGCTATCGTTAGGCAATTCCTATAATGCAGAAGACTTAATCAGTTTTGATGAACGTATTAAGAAATTAACGGAACTAGAAGAAGGGACAGATATTGAATATGTAATCGAACCAAAGTTCGATGGTGGGAGTATCGCTCTAGTTTATGAAAATGATCGATTAATAAGAGCCGCTACTCGTGGCAATGGTGTTAAAGGAGAAGAAATGACTGCGAATGCTAGAACGATGAAAAGTATTCCTTTGATGGCCGACTTATCTCAATATGGTATTTATAAAGCAGAAATGCGAGGGGAAGTTCTGATTCAAAAAGATAACTTCGATGCGATTAATAAAAGTCGAGAAGCCGAAGGGAAAAGTATTTTTGCCAACCCTAGAAATGCAGCAACTGGTGGCCTAAGAATGAAAGATCCTAAGGAAGCCGCAAAGAGAGGAATGGAAGCATTTATATATCAATTGGGATTTGCAGAGGATGCCGAAGGAAATAACATTTTAGCCAATTTTAAAAAGCATAGTGAAAGTATTGACTTGTTAGGAAGTATTGGTTTTAAAGTGCCAGATGAAGGTCGGAAAGTTTGTAAAAATATTAAAGAGGTTGTTAAATTTTGTTTACTATGGCAGGAAAAAAGAGATAGCTATGGCTATGAGTTAGATGGCATGGTGGTAAAAGTAAATAGCCGAGAACTACAAGAAAAATGTGGCTATACCAGTCATCATCCACGATGGGCAATTGCTTTTAAATTCAAAGCTAAACAAGCGACTACTAAATTATTAAATATAGAATATCAGGTAGGGAAAGTGGGGTCTATTACACCCGTAGCTAAGTTAGAACCTGTGGCCTTAGCAGGTGTAACTGTATCATCTGTTTCTTTGCATAATGAGGAATTTATAAAATCGAAAGATCTTCGTATTGGGGATACAGTGCTCGTTGAAAGAGCAGGAGATGTGATTCCATATATTGTTAAGTCGATGTCAGAATTAAGAGATGGTTCACAAAAAGTAGTGAATTATCCTAAATCCTGTCCAATTAATACAAATCCTACTCCTGTCACTTTAATTAAAGAAGAAGGGGAAGCAGCTTGGCGTTGCCCCAATTGCATTTGTGGAATACAGCATTTACAACGAATGATTTTTCATGTCTCTAAACCAGCTATGGATATTGATGGTTTTGGAAAATCTATTGTAGAACGATTTTATGAATTAGGAATGGTCAAAACAATAGCAGATATCTATCGCTTAGATTATGAAACCATCTCTACCTTAGAAGGCTTTGGAAAAAGATCTGCAGACAATCTTAAAAAAGCTATAGATAAGGCAAAAAAAAATCCGATACATCGTTTATTACATAGTTTGAGTATCCATCATTTAGGTAAAAAAGCTTCTAAATTATTAGCAGAACGAATCAATCATGTTTTAGATTTAGAAGAATGGACAGAAGAAAATTTTACGGATATTAAAGACATTGGACCAGTCGTTGCTTTGAATGTGACTGCTTACTTTGATAACCCTGAAAACGTAGCGCTATTAAAAGAAATGGAATCTTTGGGTGTCAATCTATTGCAAACAGATATTGACAAACCATTAGAAATTGCGGAGGATGCACCACTTGTTGGAAAGAGCATTTTATTCACAGGATCTCTACAACAAATGGGTAGAAAGGAAGCTCAAAAACTAGCCAAAGAAGCAGGGGCCAAAGTCATTAGTGCCGTTAGTTCTAAGTTAGATATTTTAGTAGTAGGAGAAAAAGCAGGATCGAAATTGAAAAAGGCGGAGGCGTTAGGTACGGTGGAAATTATGACGGAGGCTGCGTTTGTTGAATTGATTGGTGGAACGTAGAGACGTTGCAGTGCAACGTCTCTACCGATCCAAATTCCTTAATGCCTCTGTTGCCCGTTCAAAATTAGGATCCAAATTAAACGCCTGTTGATAATCCTTTTTTGCCTCAGCAATCTTTCCTTGTTGTTCCTGCACCAACCCACGATAATAATAAGCTATGCTAAAAGTAGGAGATGTCTGAACAGCCAAGTTAAAATGATTATAAGCCTCTTTTAGAGAATCCATTTCTAAATAAATAATGCCTGAATTAAAAAAAGCATCCTTATAAGTAGGATCGATAATATTCAACTGGCGATACACAGTTAAGGCTTCTTGGAGTTGATTAGAATCATGTAAGAAGACTGCTTTCGCATGTAGGGCATTCGTGTTTTCTGGTTCTACCTTCAATGCATTGTCAAAGAAATGTCTTGCTAAATTACTTTTCTTCTGAGCATGCAATTGTCCTAAATTAATCCAAGCATCTACTAAGTCAGGATCATTTTCTACGGCTGTTTGAAAACTTCCAATCGCTCGATCTATATTGTCTAGCTCTTTAAAGTTTAATCCCAGCATAAAAAAAGCATTTGGATTTAAAGGGGATAGTTTTAAAATATTATTGATTGTATTAATCGATTCATCATGCTTCTTTAAAATCAATTGAAATTCACACAATTTTAATAAAGTAGGAATTCTT
>CAYOBX010000015.1:0-26622 GCA_964402245.1 uncultured Saprospiraceae bacterium
GGATCATTATCAATATAATTCACTTCAATATCCTTTCTATCAAATTCCAAGATTTTCACCTCCGTTCTTCGATTGTACTGATGTTCCGCTTCACTACAAGTAACGCCATCTACGCAACCATTTCTTAATTTTGTTTCTCCATAACCTCTGGATTTTAATCTCCAGGGGTCAATACCATGATCGACAACGTACTGCATTGCTTCTTTAGCTCTCAATCTAGATAGCCATCTATTGTAGTTCGTAGCGCCTCTTGAGTCTGTGTGAGCAGATAATTCAATGACTAAGCTTGGGTATTTATTCATTAAATCTACTACCTCTTTTAAAGATTCTTGTGCACCGTCTCGGATATAATATTTATCAAAATCATAGTATATCTTTTTCAACTCTATGATATTACCGACCGTTAGATCCGCTGCATTGATACTTCCTTCTTGTGCGACTATTGGTTCCTCATCTTTCCCTGGTATTAATAATAAATTTTTATTAATAACACCTCCAGCAGCGCAAGCCATATTCATAGTAGAGGCCGTACTATTGGCAGATTTAAAGTTTACTTTCTGGCCATTTAACTCAAATTCACAATGACAAGGTAGGCATGGAAAGGTATATTTTCCATTCTTGTCTGTTTTTACGGTCTGTGTTTCTCCGTCACATAGATTCTTTAAGGTGACATGCACATTTGGAATTAAGCTTTCATATTGTTGGTTGATTGCTCTTCCTTTTAGTAGGACACAGGCACTTTTTTCTAAAGGGATACAGTATTCATAGGTATTCTGTCCATTATTTAGTTGGGAAAATATAGCTTCTTCTGTTAATACATATCCATCTTTTTGTGCAACTATGTAATAATGTTCATTTGGAATGATTTCCATATTATATTCCCCTAATTCATTGGTCAGACCGTCTATGGTTTCTTTATTATTAGGTAAGCCTCCAGATTTTGTTAATTTTAATAAATATTCGTCTTCTACATCTGTGGCTACTAATCGCATTGTAAAATCATCTAACTCTTCATTTTTGTTAACTTGTTCTTGACTGATGCTTAAAGTAACGCCTTCAATTCTTTTATTGGTTACTGCATCATAGGCACATATTGTAGCTTTTACTTGGCGGCCTAATTGGTCTTTATTGGAAGTTTTAAAACTATAAATATCATCTTGTCCACTCCCACCATCTCTAGCGGAAGACAAGTATCCTTCTGTACCTGTGGTATTTAAAATAAAACTAAAATCATCTTTCGAAGAATTAAAAGGAGTACCAATATTAACTGGCTGATCCCAATTGTTTTCTGCCGTTTTTATGGTGGAGAAAATATCTAATCCTCCTAAGCCTCCCCATCCATCAGAGGCAAAATAAAGCGTGCCATCATCATGGACAAAAGGAAATATTTCATTTCCAGGGGTATTAATAGTACTACCCAAATTAACAGGTTCTGACCATTGTCCAGCAGAAAAAGTAGCTACGTAAATATCCATTCCCCCAAGCCCTCCATCTCGATTCGAGGCGAAATATAATTGACTACCATCAGCTGATAATGCAGGATGTACCTCATCATACTCTTCTGTATTAAATCCTAATTCTTTTACGTTTTTCCAATCTTCTCCAGCTCTGATAGCGGAATAGATATTCATTTTCATGATCCCCTTCTTATCGTTTTTCCGCTTTCCTTTATAATATTGATTTCGGCTAAAAAATAATTTATCTCCTGATTTATTAAAACAGACAGGTCCTTCATGGTATTTGGTTGAAATGTTTGTTGAAAAAACTTCAGGTTTATTGAGATCTCCTGTATCGTTTTTATCTGCATAAAATAAGGTCATATAATTATCATTCATCCAAGGATCTACCCCTTCTTTTTTTCTTGTCTTCTTTTCTTTTTTTTCATTCTTCGGATCTCTGGAAGAAACGAATACAATTCCGTCTTGATAAAAGGCAGGGCTAAAATCTAATCTTCCTGAATTTACAGCCGATTCGTTTTTAATAGTGGAATTGGTATGTTTAAATTTTTTGATTTGTTCAATGGCTTCTTTCAGATGTGCTCCTCTTTGATCGCTACCGCCAATGCGTTCATTATATAAAGAATAATATTCTTTAGCTTGTTCGTATTTTTTATTGCTATGCAATGCTTGTGCATAGTGTAAAAAATGAATAGGCTCACTACTCTCTTGTACCACTTGAGAATACCATAATTCTGCACTTATTACATCATGATTTAATCTATAACTATTCGCTATTCGAATCAAGTCTTCTGTAGATAAATTATCTCTATCCTCGAATAAAGGAATCGATGCTTTATACCCTAACTTTTTATATAGGTCATCAGCTTTCTTTTTTTGTGCAAAAGAAAAGCTTACGATGAGGAGTAAAATGGTGGTGATAAAGATATTTTTCATATTCCTATTTTGAAAAAGCTATTTTGTACTTTCTTGTAAACCTTTTTACATTTAAATTCGATAATTTATGAGTGTAAAACAGATCAGGGGCATAATTAAAATTGCACGGACTATTGAAAGAGTAACAAGTCTATTAAAAAAATCGAGGATTAGTATTTCCTGATATTTTCTTTCCTAAACTATATTCTAACATGATTTCATAACTACCATTATGAAAATCTCTAACTTGAGATAAAGTATAATCATAGGCTAAGCCTAACTTCAAATTTTTAGAAAATAGAATTTGTAAAATAAAATCCATAGAGTCTCCTGCACTATTCCTTGTTTGTCTTACAGGGATTGGTAGTGCTGTTGGACTAGATGGAATAGTCGTCATTGTCGTTTGTCCTGTGATCCCTCCCAGTCTGTAGGTGACTCCTATATTAAATAAATCTAGAAAAACCAATCCAGCATGAAGGTCTATATCAATTGGTGCGTTTGGGGTATATTTAACCAAGCCATCAGGTTTAAATTTAATGTTTTCTGTCAAAGGAATAATACCGCCAATCATAAATAAGCCATGTCGTTCTTCTATGGAATAAGCCGTATTAGCGGCAGTTGATCCTGCAAAAGTTAAATCTCCTCGTAACAACCTTGGTAAAGAAGCTCCTACATAAAATTGCTCTGTATGGTAGTATGCTCCTAAACCAATATTTGGAAGAAATTTTACATCTCCTGCATTTCCAAATAAAGGATCAGAGGAATTGATGGACGATACGTCTGACCAATCTACTCTATAGCTTCTTATTAAAGCTTGAATTCCTAGAGACAAGTGTCCATTTCCTATTGGTATCCGATAGGCATATTGTAAGTTGTAAAACCAAGAATTAGTTGGTCCAATTTCGTCATGATGTACGGATAAACCTATGCCCACTTTCTCTCCTAAAATAGGAGTATGAAAACTAAAACTTTGACTGATGGGTGCCCCATTCAATTCCACCCACTGGGTTCGGTATAATGCCGAAAAAGTAGGTGCGCCTTTACTGCCTGCATAGGCAGGATTCAATGCAATTTTGTTAAACATAAATTGCGTGTACTGGACGTATTGTTGGGCATCTAGTTGAAGCACTACGCCTAGCAAAATTGTTAATAGGTATGTTTTTTTCATAAAAGTGTATGTCTATATTTTAAGAAGTCAGAAGTCAGATCGTTCCCTTTAGGAACTGTCAGAGGTCTGACCTCTGACCTCTAAAAATTTACCGTTGCAAGAATATATATCCACTTAGCATTGTTCCTGCTGTGTCATTCACCCTTAGAATATAGTAGTATGTTCCAGCAGGTAGAATGGCTCCATTGTAAGTACCCTCCCAATCATTTTGATAATTATCTGAGAAGAAAATTTCATCACCATACCTATTGTATATTGATAAAGAACTATTTGGATGATTGGCTAAACAAGGCACAATGAAGGTATCATTGAAGCCATCATTATTCGGGGTAACAAATTCTCCAGCAAAGCAATCTACATTTTCCCCAACTACAATAGTACCAATCGCTTCTGCACATAAATCAGGACACTCTTTTTGGCAAATTTGATAAGTAAAGGATTCTACCCCTACTGCATTCTCATTTGGCACATAAGTGTATGCTCCCAAGCCATTTGGAATGGCTCGGCCTAATTGCAAGTCTGTCAAAATAGTAACCGTTGCATCTGTTGATTGGATGAAATCATTTTCTAATAAATTAATATCTTGAATTTCATTAATACCAATATTATAAAAATCTTCATTGGCTATAGGTACTACATTATGAGATACGCTTAAGGTATCAGAAGAAGTCACGCCACAATTATCTGTTTCTAAAGACCAAACAAATGTATTGGTACCAGATTGTAGATTCGTCACTAAAGATTTCGGATTATTGGGGTCAATAATTCTTGCATCTGTATCTATTGCTGTCCAGAAACCACTGGTAAACTGCGGAGTGGTTGCTGTTAGATTTACTTCATCTTCACACGCGAAAAGAGTACCTGTAGTATTGGCTAACTCTTTTGTTGGATTTTCTACTTCTACGCTTGTAAATACTTGTTCCACAATCCCTACGCCTGTATAAGCATCAGAAGTACAATCTCCGACCGAAGCCAATACATAATAGCTTCCCGCATCTCTTATATCTACATTTGATAAGGTCAAAGATTCTCCTGATCCTACAAATTCATTGCCCTCTTGCTTAAACCATTCATAAGTATTTCCTTGTACTGGATTAGCGATATATAGTAGTAAATCATTTCCTGCACAAACGGGACCAGTATTGGCTGCGAAGGGTTGGCTAGGACTACCTTGTATGCCTACTTCTAGACTACTAATAGCAGAAGCGCAACCATCTCTTACAACACTTAAAGAGTAGGTTCCTGCCTGTAACATTGTTGAATTACTAATGAGTGGATTATGGATATTTGAAGAGAATCCTGCTGGTCCAACCCAACGATAACTAAGCTCTGGATCAAAATCGGTTTCTAATAAAATAGGTTCTCCTTCACATAGTGGTGCATCTGTAGAGCCATTCGCAGCAATGCTTGGTGCTGCTGGAATAGCGTTGACCAACACAGTTGTTGGGGAGGAAGATAGGGAGCCACATCCATTGACAAATACTTTAACTGTATAATCTCCTTCGTTTATTTGCGCTGCACTTGGAATTACTAAATCTTGAGTACTTGCAAAAAATCCATTCGGTCCTCTCCATTCATATCGAACAAAATTTCCGTTGGCGATATTAGAAACCATCAAACGAATTTCTTCTCCTTCACAGGTACTTCCGTCATAACTAATGGTAGGAGTCATTGGCTGACTTCCTATCAAAATTTGGGTGGTTACCGCAGCCGCCTCACAACCATTTTTAGTGACCACTAAACTGTATACACCACTACTTGAAGCAGTCATATTAAATATAGTAGGATCTTCTAGAAAAGAAATATATCCATTAGGCCCTGTCCAAGCATACGTTGCGCCTGGAATACTTGGTGCATCTAATTGGACAATATCTCCTTCACAGTAATTTCCACTAATTTCAGGTAGCGTCACTACTGGCATTTCGTTGATAATCACCTCTGTAGATATTCCTTCGTTTTCGCTACCACCGTCTAGTCCTGGCAAGCTACTGATCGAACAACCATTGCGCTCTACTGTTAGGAAGAATAGATGGCTGCCCATCGGAAGGTCAAAAGTTTCATATCGTTGACCATTAGATACTAATTCATAAGTTGCCGTACCATCTGGTAATATGATTTCTCTAAACCAACTGTAGGTAGCTCCAGGTACAGGGCTGGCCATTATCTGTACTAGCTCTCCTTCGCATACTGGTCCCGTATTGGTTATTAATGGTAGTTCTGGTACATCATGAATATTTATTAATTGCGATAAAGACACTTCTGAGGTACAACCTATACTATTGACCAATCTCACTCGCCAAGCTCCACCTTGATATAAATGGAAGAAGTCATTTTTTGAAATTGTTAAAAATGGATCATCCGTCCATAATACTGGTTCGGTGAAGGAAGCTCTATCTTCAGGAAATTGTCCAAGTGTCATACCAGGAGGAATCCATTGATAAGTAACCCCTTGCTGTGGTGTTTGTACTTGCATCACCAATAAGTCCCCATCACAAATATCCGCAACGACTTGGAGAGTCGGTTGGATAGGTCTTGGATTCAAGACTACTGTGGTAAAACTTGGTTCAGATTCGCATCCATTAATAATGCTTACCAAAGCATACAGGCCAGCTCCTTGTTCTGTAATATTATTAATTATTGCTGGAGATTGTACCGATGAGACAAATCCGTTCGGACCTGACCATTTATAGCTATCTGCTATTGTAGGCGTTGACAATTGTAAATTATCTCCTTCACACACCACAAAACTTGCTGCTAATTCAGGTGCTGCTGGCTGTGGATTTACTATCAATTCTTTAGCAGAGGAGATACTAGATACACAACCATCAACCATAACTCTAACAGTAACAATGCCCGTATAATCTGAAGAAATATTTTGCAAAATTAAACTAGGACCTGCCGTGGTATCTAATATCGTACTAGTTCCTTCTACCGACCAATAATAAGCCACACTAGCTCCTGTATAATTATCGGCAGATAAAATCACTGTTTCTCCTTCGCAAACATTAGGCGTTACTAGCTGTATTTCAGGAGTAACTGGCGGTGTACTAATGGCAATGAATTGGGAGGCAACTTGCGATTGGCATCCACTTGCGTCTGTCACCATCACCGTGTACGTACCAGCATCTTCATTCGATAAATTAGCCAATACGGGACTAGCGGCAGTAGCAGTAAATCCATTAGGACCAGTCCATTCAAACTCGTAAGGTCCGACTCCACCTGTGACTGTCGTATTTAAAGTCAAGGTAGAAGTTGGGGCTGCACAATTGATATTTCCAGAAGTAATTTGTACAACTGGTGGGGCATCAATATTAACTACATAAGGTTCTGATAATAAAGAAGCACAACCATTAATGGTCACACTAACCATATACAGTCCATTAAGTGCCGTAGTCGCTGGGCTTAAGGTCAAGCTTGGACTATTAGGATATGCTCCAGATGTAGTAGACCCAAATGGGCCAGTCCATTCATAATCAACTGCTATTCCATTATAAAGTGGGGCATTTAATTTTAGTAAAGTACCGCTACAAATATCGCCTTCTGCACTGATGGTAGGCTTATCAGGAATTCTTGAAATATCTACTGTTGTAGAGAAACTATTTTCACAGCCATTAATATTTCCGACCACTACGGTATATTCTCCAGAGTACTCATCTGTCGCATTTGGCAAGAATGGATTTTGTGCACTAGAGGCGAATCCATTTGGTCCTGACCATTCATAGGTCAAACCAGCAGGATTGCCATTTGGTGTGGCAAATAATTGTAAATCATCCATTGCTTCCACACATTCCATTCCATTGTTAGAAATGGTGAGCGTTGGAGCAGTGTAAATTTCTAAATTATAAGTATCCGAAATATTGGTACATCCATCTACTGTGATTTGTACTTGATAAATTCCTGCATCTGCCGTTGTAACTGGGAAAATCGTAAAGGTATTGGTATTAATATCCGTTAAGATTTGTCCATCTCTAGTCCATTGAAAATCTACTGCACTAGCCCACTCCTCTTTAGTACTTATCGTCACACTACCCCCTTCACAGGTAGGAGCGGATGCTGTTATAATTGGTTCGTGATTACCTTCTGTAATATCCACATTGACGGAGGCAGCTAATGCACTACAACCATTCGCATCAATCACATTCAAGGTATAAATACCACTTTTAGAAGCATCTACATTAATTAGCACAGGATCTTCTATTGACGCACTAAAATTGTTAGGACCTGACCACTCATATTGATAAGGAGCTAGTCCTCCTTCAATGGTCGCATTTAAGGAAACTTCTTCACTACCTGTTACACAAGATAATGGAGTAACTGGTGCTATACTTGCTACTGGACTTTCATATATTTCCAATACATAAGGCGCACTAGTAATCGTACAACCATCCACTACAATCTGTACAAAATAAGTAGCTTCGTCGTCTAGACTTACAGGGTCAAATATTAAGGTATGACTATTCACATTTGGAATAGCTACTGTATCTTTAAACCAAGTATAAACGATATTACTTCCAGAGTATGCTGGTACCGATAAAGTAATTTTTCCACCTTCACAACTTGGTCCACTTGGTAGTATAAAAGGTGCATTTTGAATATTGATAACGTTCAATATTTCCGTGGCACCGCTTGCGGTACATCCATTTGCATCGACTACTTCTAAAGTATAGGTCCCATTGACTAATTCACTTGCATTTGGAATAGTAGGGTTAGCCAAAGTAGAAACAAAATCATTGGGTCCTGTCCAACTATAAGATACTGCAGCGGCACTTCCTTCTATTACATTTGCTAGCAACTGTACATCCGATGCTGCACAATCCGCATTTAAATCATAAATAGTACTTGGAGTCAAAATTGGTGGCTGCCAAATGACTACTTCAGTTGTATCTGTTTGACCGACACAACCTTCTGCAAGGATGGTCAATTCATATAAAGTCGTTGTTTGAATATTATCAAATACAGGAGTTCTTGAAGTAGAAATAATTGTAGGATCTCCTACTACCCTCCATTCATAAATGGCATTTTCTACTTCCCCTGCTACTAATTCAATGGATGCTCCTTGACAACTTGGTCCATTATTAAAAGCTAAAGCTCTTGGTATTGGATTGATTACTACTTCAATTGGATCAGATGAAATGGTACAACCATTTGTATCAATAACTCGAACGATCCACTCCCCAGCCAGATAAGCGGGGTTATCCATATTGATAATCGTATTGCCTTCAGAAGTAATTAAATTTGGAAAAGTGATAAATGTTTGATCGCTACCTCCTAATGGACCCACCCATTCAAAAGTAATGCCTTCTGAACTACTACTTAGTATTAAATCTTCTCCATTACAGATCGGGCTATTCGTTACAAAACTTGGTATTTCTCTTGGTGGATTAATTACATTCACCTCTACAAAGCCTACTGCGGTACAACCACTGGAGTTAGTTACCGTCACTCCATATTGTCCATTATTAGCGATCGTTACCTCTATCAAACTTGGCTCTGGCAAATCAGAACTAAAGCCTGCTGGTCCCGACCAATCGTAACTTACTGCATTGGTAGCATTGGCAGATAAGGATAAAATTTCTCCTGTACAAAGTCCTTGTGTTAATATTATTGGATCAACAGTAGGAGCACTTAATGTTTCTAAGTTGAATGTATCTGAAGCGATCACACAACCATCAATATCAATCTCTACAGAATAATTTCCTTGATGGATTAGCGTATCCACTGGGTTGACAATAATCGTATTAGTATTTAAACCAGTAATATTTGTCTCTACATTATTCGGTGTTGACCAGGTATAGGTCACACTATTCCCCTCATAAGTAGGAACTTCTAAAATTATTTCTTTGCCTGCACAAGCGACATTGTTAATATCAATTTGTGGTTCTAAAAAGTCATCAGTAATATCTAATTCTTGAGTAGCTAATATACTCTCGCAACCATTCGCATCTGTCACAACCAAAGTATAAATACCTGTAGCAGCACTAGTAATATTGACAATGGTTGCCACTGAATCTGCTGAAATAAAATTATTAGGCCCAGACCATTTATACTTATATGGAGCAACTCCGTCTTGAGGGAAAGCAATCAAATTGAGTTCTCCTTGTCCTGCCACACATGCTTGGGCAATGACGGCAGAAATATTAACGCTTGGTTCTTCGTATACTTCCAATAGTAAAGTATCAGAGATGGTCGTACAACCATCTACTTGCACCTGTACCCAGTAATTTCCATTATCTTCTGTAGTCGCTGGATTCAAGATTAATAGGTTACTAATATTGGTGATGGCTGCCCCATTTTTAAACCAATTATAAGAAACCGAGACACCTGCAAACTCTTGAATATTCAATTCTATTCGCTCTCCTTCACAAACGCTTCCTGTATATTGAAGATTTGGTCTATTAGGATTTCCTGTTACATCAATTACTGTTTCGGCAGTAGCAGTACAGCCATTGGCATCTGTAATTTGAACAATATAAGTTCCTGTTAAAATATCTTCTGCGTTTGGAAGGGTCGGATTTTGATTTATAGAACTAAAACCACTTGGACCTGTCCAAGTATAACTATAAGGGGCCGTCCCTCCTGATGGGGTAGCTATCAAGCCTAAATCTGTCATTGGGTCTACACATTCTGTCCCTGTATTACTGGCACTTACGCTTGGTGCTTCATTGACAAAAATAGTCGTTTGGCCTGCTGGCGAAACACATCCATCTATCTCCACATTCAACCAATAAGTATATGCCCCATCTATCGTTATATTATTAATAATAGGATTCTCCTCGTTAGAAAATACCGTTGCACCGACAATCGAAGGATCTGATGCATACCAATTGTATATCGTCCTTACTGGATAATTTCCTCCTGCTGACAATTGGACTTCTGTACCAATACAGACGGCCCCATCATTCGTAGGCAATGGCATTGTTGATATAGCATTGATCACAATTTCTATTTCTTCTGATATAGCTGTACAACCATTTGCATCCGTTACTAGGACACTATAATTTCCTGCTAGATAGGCATCACTACCAACGCTCAAAGTAGTACTATTAAATGGAGTGGCTAAACCAGCATGCGTGCTTAATGTCTGCTCGCTAGCCCCTAATGGACCAATCCATTCATATAAAACACCTTCTGTACTAGAACTTAATACAATATCTTCTCCATCACAAATCGGGCTATTTGATACGATACTTGCCGTTGGCTTACTTTCTAAAATACTATTTACCGATACAAAACCAACTGCTGAACAGCCACTAAAATTAGTGACTGTTACAGCATATTGGCCGTTATTTGCCACACTTACACTTGAAATTGTAGGATTGGGTAAACTGGAAACGAAACCAGCTGGACCTGCCCAATTATATTGGACAGCATCCGTGGCGTTAGCAAATAACTCTAAGACTTCACCTGTACATAGTGTTCCCGATAAAATACTTGGGGCAATTGTTGGAGCAGGTAAGGTTTGTAATAAGAAAGTATCCGATTGAATAATACAATCATCCACTTCCACTGTAACTGAATAATTTCCTTGATGGATCGTACTATCCATCGGACTGACAATTATCTCATTCGTATTTAATCCAGTTACATTTGTTGTTGTTGGTGTTGACCAAGTATAGATAATATTACTCCCGCTATAAGCAGGAATACTTAATTTAACGGTTCCTCCTTCGCAACTTAAATCTGAAATAGCAATAATTGGTTCAAAAATTCCATTGGTAACATCTACCGTTTGAGAAGTTATTGCTGCAATACATCCATTCGCATCTACTACTTCCAATTGATAGGTACCACTCATAGAGGCATCAATATTTATCAAGGTCGCTATAGAATCTGTTGATGTGAAATCAGATGGTCCACTCCAGATGTATGTATATGGAGTTTGCCCACCTATTGGTAAGGAAATTAACTGCAACTCCTCTGATCCTTCCACACAAGCCTGGTCTGCTACTAAAGCAATAGTAGCGGTAGGAGGTTCATTAATGGTAACTGTAGTTGAACCAGCAAGAGAAGTACATCCATTCACAGTAACTGAAAGCCAAAAAGTATAGTCACCTGCATCTACTAAATTATTGAATGTAGGGTTGGTCTCATTATTAATAGGATTACCACCTAAAGTTGGATCTGTATCATACCAATTAAAAACTGTCCCTTCTGGATAATCCGCTCCTGACCATAATTGCACTTCTTCTCCTGTACAAACAGGACTACTATTTCTAGGTAATGGTGCTTCGGGTATTTCATTAATTTCTACCTGTATTGGATCAGAAATTGACCTACAACAATTCGCACCAGTAACCTTTACCCTCCATTCCCCTGGTAAATAATTTGGATCATCAGGAGCAATAACTAAAGTATCTCCTTGTTGTATTTTTGCAATATCAAAAGTCATTCCTGATAAAAGAGACACTAAGGTATTTGCAGAATCAAAATCATGGTATCCATCCGCATCTCCCTCGATTCCATAGCCCGGATCATCATAAAAAAATTCTATACTAGTAACTGCATTGGGATTAAAAACTCGAATATTACCACTCGGATCAGTGCTATTGATCCCACCATTGTCTGCAAAGTCAGGACGTTGATTATCATTAGCATCTGGGAATCTTGCATAAAATTGTCCTTCATTTACTTGAAAAACTTCTGTAGCATCGATTACCGTATACTCATTGCTCGCTATATCTGTCAAGAAGGTAATTCTGTCAATAAAAGAAAATTGGCAATTATAATCATTAGGCTCTCCTGTTTCAAAACATTCACTTCCACTGGAGGAGCTTTCAAAGCTATAATCAATATCTCCTATTTCATAAGTGAAATTCTCAATCTTTTCTCCAGTATTTATTTGAAATTTAAAATTTAACTTAGAACTAGGATCTCTTCGATATTCTATTTGGTCACTTCCTACTCGACCTTCTACAGAAAATCTCAAAGCCGTTTGACCTCCAGACATTCCAATATTAGTAGGTCCTTGATCTATAGTAGTTACAGCTAAAGCACTCGTATCCGGGAAATTTATAATACTAGTTCCGTCTGGTCCTCCTGTTACGGTTATTTGAATGGTATAGTCAAAACCTGTGTCTGCTCCTGAGCCATCATTCATCAATATATTTCCTTGTACTTCTGCCAATTGGTCTGTAATAAAAGTAATAGTAGGGACATCAATATCAAAATCAATGATATATTGAGCAGCGGCTAAAGTATCTAAAGATCCTAGTGGACCGATCCATTCAAAATTTGTTCCTTCTCCTCCTGCTATTAAAATGATACTATCTCCTTCACAAATTGGACTATTACTAATGATAGTTGGCAGCACACTTTCTTCTTGAATAGTAGCAATATCAACGCTACCAAAAGCAGTACAACCACTTGAATTAGTAACTGTTACTCCATACAATCCATTATCTGTATTGGTTACTTCATATTTCAATGGGTTAGCTAAACTTGAGGTAAAACCATTTGGTCCAGACCACTGGTACTCCAATGCTCCTTCCGCATTAGCAAATAGAGATAAAATTCCTCCTGGACAAATTGTTCCTTCGTTAGAAGTAAGGTTAACAGTAGGCGAAGGCAATAAATTTAATTCAAAAGTATCGGATAAAACTTCACAACCATCCACTGATACTAGTACAGAATATCCCCCTACATGAATGGAATCTTGAATTGGATTGATAATTAATTCATTCGTATTTAAACCTGCTATATCTACCGTAGTTGGCGTAGTCCATGTATAACTAACATTCGACCCTGAGTAGCTTGGAATACTTAATTTAACTTCTCCACCTTCACAGCTCAAATCCGAAATATTAATAGTTGGTTCAACAATCCCATCTGTAATATCTACTGTTTGAGAAGCAACGGCAGCTAGACAGCCATTATCATCTGTCACTTCCAAGGTATAAGTTCCACTAGTCAAAGCATCTATATTAATTAAAGTCGCTATAGAGTCCGTTGATGTAAAACCATTGGGTCCAGCCCAATTATAAGTATAAACACTGCTACCTCCTTCAGGCAATGCAACCAACATCAATTCTTCTATTCCAACTACACAATCTTGATTCGTTACCATTGCAATACTTGCAGTAGGTTGCTCATATACTTCTACTAGTAAGGTATCTGAAATAGTGGTACAATCATCTACTTCTACTAGTACATGGTAGTTTCCAATATCCATCGTCGTTACTGGATTCAAGATTAATTGGTTTCCAATATTTGCTAGGGCAACTCCATCTTTGAACCAAGTATAATTGACCGCTACTCCTTCAAATTCTTGTATACTTATTGTAGTCGATGTTCCTTCACAACTTGCTCCTGAATAAACCAAATTAGGTCTATTGGGATTCGCCGTTACATCTATTATCGTTTCGGCTGTTGCGGTACATCCATTGGCATCTGTAATGACCACGATATAAGAACCTGAAAGATCATCTCCTGCATTTGGCAATACAGGGTTTTGTTCTATAGAGGCAAAATCATTCGGGCCTGTCCATGCATAAGTATAGGGGGCTGCACCACCTGCTGGTACGGAATTTATAATTAAATCTGTTGTTGGGTTAACGCATTCTGTACCGTTATTAGATGCTGTAACAGTCGGTAATTCTCGAATTACAGCTAATGTTATCCCAGCAGGTGAGGTGCAGTTATCTGTTGTTACTGTCAACCAGTAAAAGAAATTCCCTGGAGCAGTGAAATTTGAAAATGTTGGATTTTGTTCGTTAGATATTATTAATCCCCCTGTAGCAGGATCACTATTATACCATTGGAAAGTGGTGCCTTCTGGATAGTCTGCTCCAGCACTTAATAGGATGTCTTCTCCTAAACAAACGGGCCCATTATTAGTAGGAAGTGGTGCATCAGGAATAGGATGGATTACTACTTCTACTGGCTCGGAAGCAGCAGAATTACAACCTTCTCCATTTTGACAAATAAGCGTCCAAACACCTGCATCATAAGCTACATCTCCAAAAGGAATTGTTGTAGTATTCGTAGTCGTGACTAATAATGGATTAGATAAAGTAGTGGTACTACTACCTTCTGGGCCTACCCAAATATACATATCGCAAGTAGCACTTGTTTGAAGAATTAAATCTTCTCCTTCACAGATCGGTGCATTGATTTGTAGCGTTGGTGATTCCTCTAAGGAATTAATCGACACATTGACCACAGCAGCTTCGGAGATACAATTCCCTTGTACTATTTGCACTTCATATAGACCAACATCTGTAATACTAGCATTGGCTGAAACAAATGGATTTTGATCGGTTGATGTAAATCCATTAGGACCAGTCCATACGTAAGAATCCGCAGTAGTCTCTGTACCAATTTGTAATAAATCTCCAAGACAAATAGCTACATCTTCTACAATAGGTGCATTAGGAGGCGTAATTACTGTTAGGATATAAGGCTGAGAAATTAGAGAAGAACAACCGTCAATGCTTACCTGTAAATTATAGGTTCCTACATCTGCCAAACTAATAGTATCTATCATCAAATTTGGAGCATCAGGATAGGCACCACCTGTTGTAGTTCCTCTTGGTCCACTCCATTCATAATGAACATCTACTCCTGTATAAGATGGCATAGCTGATAGAAAGAAAGACTCTCCAAAACACAATGGACCATTTCCGTCTAAAAATGGTTCGTCAGGTGCAATTGTAATGTCTATCGTTGTAATTGCTTCGGCAGTACAGCCATTCGCATCTGTTAATACCACCACATAGTTTCCTGATTGGTCGTTTGTTGCATTTGGAAGAATAGCTTCTTGCGCAATTGCACTAAAACCATTAGGGCCTGTCCACTGATATTCGAATGGAGTGATACCTCCTGAAGGATTTGCAGACAGCGTAATATCTGTCATTGGCGTAACACATTCTCTTCCATCATTATCCACCGTCAAATTAGGCAGCTTGTTAATAATAACCCTTACGGATGCAGATGGAGAAACACAATTATTATTTGACACCACTAACCAATAGTCATAGTTCCCTGCAATTAGATCACTAATAATAGGAGCAGCGGTTGTTGAAAATGGCTCAGCCCTTAGGTCTATTTCTGGATCAACAGTATACCAAGCGTAGGTAATTGTTTCGTCATAAGTTCCTCCGGGTAATAGAGTTATTACATTCCCTTCACATACCGCACCACTGTAATTGGGAGTTGGGGTATCTGGAATAGCATTGATTACTTGAACTACTGCATCAGAAGGTTCTGATACACATCCATTTCCGTTAATACAGATCACTGTCCATATGCCTGCGTCATAGGCACTATCCGTCGGTGGTATAGTAGTCGTATTTACTAAAGTAGTTAGTAATGGATTTGACAAAGTACTAGTACTACTACCATCTGGACCAATCCATTGATAGCTATCACAAATTGCGCTAGTAGATAAAATAATACTATCTCCTTGGCAGATTGGGCCATTCATCTGGAGTGTTGGTGCATCCGGAATTTCTACTACCACTACTGTAGCAAAAGCAGGTTCAGAAGGGCAATCCTCTACCCTTGTTATTAATTGATAAATACCAGCATCTGTTGCTGTAGCGGCATTAGATACAAATGGATTCTGATCGTTTGAACTAAACCCATTTGGTCCAGTCCAATTATAAACATCTACTCCTACTCTTGTCGTAGAAAGCTGTATTAAATCTCCCTCACACACTTCATTATTTTCAACAATAGGAGCTGTAGCAGTTGGGATAACTGTAATGGTAATCGTATCTGTTAAACCTGTCCAACATGCTCCATCCGTTGGACATATTGATACGGCAAAATTTGTAGTAACTGGAATATCTGTGAAAGTAGGATTTTGTTCTGTTGAGGCTAGTACACCAGATTGGTTTAAATTTTCCCATTTATAAGTTGCCCATGCTATATCGCTAGTCACACTTAAGGATACATTTTCTCCTTCACAAATCGTTAAGGCATCTGGAGTGATTGCCATTTTTGCAGGGGTACAATCTAATGGCGTTGGATCATCTGGACCGCCTTCATCATTGGTTCCATCTGGGTCCGCCCCATTATCAGAATCATCTTCTACTGGGATATTATTTGGATCTTTACCAGAAGCCGTTGCTTGATTCATCAAAGGACTATCTGCCCCTGCTGCGCTAGGATTCAATTCTACTATTACATCAATGGCTACTGTCTCTCTAGGCAAAAGCATAGCTGTAGACATTCCAAATAACATATCCAAGGCTGGCGTTGTACCAATGAATAATGGATTGATGATAGGTGTTGTTGTAGCGGTTGTTAATGGGGTATAGATGCTTGGCAAAGCTACCACACGAACAAAAGCTGCTCCTAAATCACTTGCTAAATCATCTATAAGTGTTAGACTATCTAATGGTACGTTTCCTGTATTCTGAATAACAAAACGATAGTTGACATCGAAATGGTTGGTAGTACCACTAGCGGCAGGTACTACTTCCGTAATTTCTTTTGCTAAATTAATCTGTGGTAATGACAATGGTGTTGGATCATCCATATCAGGATCATCTGGATCGGCACTATCATCTGATACATCTGTTACCTCTTCCCCGCCCGGTCCTGTACCTGTAGCAGTCGCTTGATTTTCTAAAGGTGTTGGTGCTCCGCCTGCATCTGGATTTACCTCTACGGTAAATTCTATTGTTAATTCATCTTGTGGTTTTAATAAACCTGACGTACCATCGAATACATTAATTGGAAATGTTCCTGCATTAGGAATACTTGGCGTGCCATTGCTTGTAGTAACAATTGGACCTGCTGTCAAGCCCACATATGCAGAACCAAATTCAGCGGCTAAATCATCGCTCACCTGAATACTATCCAAATCAACATTTCCTGTGTTTTTTACTACTAATTCAAAAGTAACGTAATAATTTCCATCTGTTAATGCAGGTTGAATATCTATTATATCTTTTACAATTTTGATTTGAGGTACGGGTATAATCGTTGGATCATCTGGTCCTCCTGTATCATTTCGCACTTCTGATTCATCATCAGAATCATCCTCTACTGTATTTCCATTTGGATCATCTCCAGCAACTGTCGCTTGGTTTTCGACTGGCTGCATCAGCGCAGCGAAGGCTGCAAAATCTACTTCCGTCGTCAACAAAACTTTGAACTGTTGGCCTGGCGTTAATAAATCAGTCGCCATACCATTTAATAAGTCTGTAGCTACAATTCCATCATAAGTAGTATTACTTGCGGGTGGATTGCTTGCAGAAATATTCATCACGCTAACTGTTGGAGTAGCTGTTAAGGTTGAACCAAAATTTAAAGAGTCAATTAAACTTAGGTTAGTTAAATCTACATTCCCTGTATTCTCTACTACTAACTCAAAATTGATTTCGTAATTCCCATTAGGCAATTCTATACTACCTATTACTGCTTTGGTCAGGGTGATTTCTGGTATCGGCAATATAGTCGGATCATCTGGCCCACCTGTTTCATTATCTGGATCATCGTCCTCATTCAAGTCCGTGTCATCGTCTGAATCATCTTCTACTTCCTCGTCATTCGGTCCTTCTCCCATTACGGTAGCTTGATTAGCTAATGGTTCTGGACGAGTTGGACAGGATATATCTACCTCTACCATAACGGAAACAGTGATCGAGTCTCCTGGGAATAAACAACCATCTGTATTTAATAAATTCGTCTGCGTGGAGCCGTTATATAATGAGTTTAAAGTTGGTATAATACTATTAGTAGAGGTATTCACTAAGACCGGAGGAGTAGTACTTAGCAATCTAACAAAAGCGCAATCATACTGTGTTGCAAAATCTTCCATTAGATCAATACTACAAAATTCACTCCCGCCTAAATTTTCAATTATAAAATCATATGACACCGCATAATTACCATTTGGTAAAGCGGTTGGTAGTCCACTAATTGCTTTGGTCAATTGTGGTACTGGTGGAATACTGACAGGTGTTGGATCATCGTCCCCTGGTAAATCTGAATCATCATCCGACTCATCTTCTACAGGTGGATAGCCTGGGATAGGGTCTCCATTCTCATCTACTGGTGTTCCCATTGCAGTAGCTTGATTTAGTACGGGTTGTGGTAAAGTGCCAAAGATGGTTGGATCTACTTCTACCTCCATCGTCATCATAAAAGACTCATTTGGTTGTAGTAAATCTGTTGCAGCACCGATGGTCATATTGATGTCGCCACTTCCATCAAAACTACCGTTGTTATCGACTGGTGGCATCGTACTAGATATATTCGTCAGGGTCAATACGGGTGTACCCACTACTGCGCTTGCAAATGGTAAGGGATCTGTTATATTGATCGTAGATAAATTCGCATTCCCTGTATTTTCAATATCAAAATCAAACACCATATTGAAATTACCATTTGGTAATTCTGTTACCGATACTAAATCTTTTGTAATACTGATTTCTGGGAAATAAGTAAACGTTGGATCATCTTCATCTCCTGTATCATTATCTGGATTATCGTCATTATCTAAATCGGTATCATCATCCGAATCGTCTGATACTGGATTCCCTTCTGGGTCTTCTGCATTAACTGTCGCCGTATTAGCTAACGGAGAAGGGATTGGACCACAATCTAATGTTACTTCTACACTAATAGTCCATTCTAAAGAATCTCCAGGGAAGATACAGCCGTTCCCTGTGAACATATTAAAGTCTGAATTGCCGTTATATCCTGTATTGATACTTGGCATAATACTATTCCCTGATACATTCCCAAAAGAGACTAATGCTGCTGGATCTGCATCGACAAAAGCACAACCATATTGGGTATCTAAATCTTCAAGTACATCTATTTGGCACATTTCACTGGTTCCATTGTTTTTTAAAACAAAAGAAAAATCCATGGTGTAATTGCCATTCGCCAATTGCGTTGGTGCTGCTACTAAGGTCTTTACTATTTCTGGGATAGGTCCTAAATCCAATGGGGTTGGTTCATCCGTATCCTCTGCTGGATCTACTCCATCATCAGAGACATCCTCTACTGGATCACCTGTTGGATCCGTTCCTGTTGTGGTTGCTTGATTTGCTAAACCAGTCACGGGTACTAGTAATGGATCAACTTCTACTTTGATCACTACTACTATTTGCTCCCCGGGATTAATTACGCCTGAACGGTCTAGTATATCATCGCCATCTATCGCTACGGAACTTGTTGTACCACTTCCAATAAAGCTTGTATTTAGCCCCCCTAAAGTATTCGCTGTTCCGCTTATGGATACGCCCATTGCATTCACGAAGGCAGGCGCGAATTGCGTTGCTATATCATCTTCTAAAGCGATGTTAGTTAAAATCGTATTGCCTGTATTCTGAATCACCAACTGGTATTCTACTTCAATATTTCCATTTGGTAAATTGGTAAAGCCTAATTGGTCTTTCGCAACATCTATATCAGGAATAGCCAATAATGTAGGATCATCGGGACCGCCTGTATCGTTCGGAATGTCTGACTCATCATCTGAATCATCTGTAACTGGACTGCCATCTGGGGCTTCTCCATTAACGGTCGCCGTATTCATCAATGGCTGCTCCACTGGCATACAACTTGGATCAATTTCTGCGGTCGCTGTCAAGGTAATAGAGTCTCCAGGGAAGAGACAACCATCTGTGTTTAATAAGTTTATTTGGCTTGATCCATTGTATAAAGGGTTTAAACTTGGGTTGGTACTATTGCCCGTTAGGTTGTCTAATACAGGTGGCGTTGTCGCCAATATATCTACAAAAGCACAACCATATTGCGTTGCAAAATCTTCTAATAAATCTAATTGGCAAAACTCACTACCTCCTAAATTTTGAATGGTAAAATTATAGACCACACTATAATTACCATTCGCTAATTCTGTTGGTGTGCCTACAATTGATTTCATCAATTCTGGCGTTGGTGGGATGCTTACTGGTGTAGGATCATCATCGCCTGGCAGATCAGACTCATCATCTGATAGGTCATCTACTGGTGGATAGCCTGGAATTGGATCGCCATTGTTATCTACTGGATTACCCGTTACCATTGCTTGATTTAATAAAGGCATTGGTAGTTGTCCAAAAACAACTGGATCGACTTCTACTTCTAACATCATCATAAATGATTCCGCTGGTCGAAGCATATCTGTAGCTGCGCCTATTGTCATATTGATATTAGACCCCCCATTATATGCTCCATTATTATCTGCTGGTGGCATCGTGGCAGAAGTGTTCATTAGGGTCAATATGGGGGTGCCTACCACTGCTGTAGCAAATGGTAATGGATCTGTTATACTAATCGTTGATAAATTTGCATTTCCAGTATTCTCAATATTAAATTTGAATTCAAGTACTACATTCCCATTTGGCAAAGCAGTTGAACCTGCCAATTCTTTTGTAATTTCTATCTCTGGTAAGTACGCTAGTGTCGAATCATCTTCCCCTCCTGTTTCATTATCTGGATCATCGTTAGAATCCAAGTCTGTTTCATCGTCAGAATCGTCTGTAACTGGATCACCGTCTGGGTCTTCTGCATTGACTGTTGCAATATTGGCTAGAGGAGAAGGTACTGGATCACAATCTAATGTTACTTCTACGGTAACACTCCATTGGATACTATCTCCAGGAAAAATACAACCATCTCCTGTGTACATATTCACAAAAGAAATTCCATTGAATCCTGTATTTAGACTTGGCTGAATACTACTTCCAGAATTATTGGCAAAGGCAATAGGGTTCGGTGCATTGGCATTCACAAAAGCACAACCAAATCGAGTACTGAAATCATCTAATACATCTATCTGGCAAAATTCACTAGTCCCATTATTTTTTAAATTGTACTCATAAGTCAGCGCATAATTTCCGTTTGCTAATAGTACAGGTAGACCTACTAATGCTTTTTCTAAATCTGGAATTGGACCAAAATCTAAGGGAGTAGGCTCATCTGTATCCTCTGTAGGATCTGTTCCATCATCAGATATATCCGTTACTGGATCGCCATCTGGATCTGTTCCAGTAGTAGTTGCTTGATTCGTTAAACCAGTAACGGGAACTTGCAAGGGATCAATTTCTACCTTTATATCCACTACTATCACTTCTCCCGGTTTTAGGATGGCCGTTCTATCTAAAACATCATCTCCATCTACGATTGCAGAATTGGTCGTACCTCCGCCTGTAAACCCTGCATTTAACCCGCCTAAAGTACTAGCCGTTCCGTTAATAGAAACAGTCATAGCACTCACAAAAGCAGGACTAAATTGAGTAGCTAAATCATCTTCTAATGCTACATTAGTTAAATCTGTATTTCCCGTATTCTGAATGACTAATTGGAACGTTACTTCCATATTGCCATTCGGTAATGCCATCATTCCTACTAAATCTTTTGCTAAATCAATATCTGGAATACTCAATAAAGTAGGATCATCTGGGCCACCTGTGTCGTTTGGAAATTCCGACTCATCATCTGAATCATCTGTTACTGGATTGTCTTCATCATCTACTCCATTAACAGTTGCTTGATTGACTAATGGATCATCTATTGGCGTACAGCTTGGGTCTAATTCTATAGTAGTGGTAATAGTAATAGAATCACCGGGATACAAACATCCATCTGTATTTAATAAATTAGTTTGGCTTGATCCATTATATAAAGCGTTGCCTGTTGGGATTATACTATTCCCTGATACATTGGCTAATACAGGACTAGTCGTTGACAATACATCTACAAAGGCACAACCGTATTGGGTCGCAAAATCTTCTAATAAATCTATTTGACAAAAACGGCTTCCTCCATTATTCTTTATGATAAATTCATAATTCACCGAGTAGTTCCCATTCACTAATTCTACTGGCGTTGCCGTAATTCCTTTTGTTAATTCTGGAATGGGTGTAATCGTGATGGGAGTCGGATCATCAGGCCCTGGCTCTACTTCTGCCGAATCATCGGACTCATCCATTACGGGACCATAGCCGGGTATTGGATCGCCATTGTCGTCTACTGGATCACCTGATACCGTGGCTTGATTTTCGACTGGTTGCGGCATCAATAATCCAAATATTTCTGGATCGACTACTGCCGTCATGCTTATCATAAAGGACTCATCTGGCTGTAGTAAATCTGTAGCACTCGCTACCGTTAGATCATCATCACTTGTTCCATTGAAGCTCCCGTTATTATCTACTGGAGGCACACTTGCTGTTAGGTTGCTTAGGCTTACTATAGGCGTTCCTATTAGCGCAGAACTAAATACTAGTGGGTCTTCTACTAGGATATTTGATAAGTTGGCATTCCCTGTATTTTCTACAACAAAATCGAATACGAGTTCTACATTGCCATCTGCTAAGACGGTTTGGTTAACTAGACTTTTCGTTATTTCTATATTGGGCAAATAGGCAAAGGTGGGATCATCTTCCCCACCCGATTCATTATCTGGCATTCCATCTCCATCTAAGTCTGTGTCATCATCAGACATATCGGTAACGCCATTTCCGTCTTGGTCTTCTGCATTGACAGTAGCGATATTCGCTAGTGGACTATTTAATGGATCACAGTCTGTTGTCACCTCTACCCTAATCATCCATTGTATAGAATCGGTGGGATGTAAACATCCATCTCCATTAAACATATTGGTAAATGAACTTCCATTAAAAGCGGTATTGAATGTTGGAGAGATACTGTTTCCTGTATTGTTATTGAAGGCAATTAAAGTGGCTGGAGTAGCACTTACAAAAGCACAGCCAAACTGGCTATCTATATCATCCAACAAATCTATCTGGCACATTTCTTCTGTACCATTATTTTTTAAATTAAAGGCATACGTTAATTCAAAATTACCGTTTGGCAGAGCAACTGGTGCACTTGTCAAGGTCTTTTCTAGTTCTGGAATTGGACCTAAATCTAAAGGTGTTGGATCATCTTCTCCTGGACCTACATCATCATCGGATATATCTGTGACAGGCGTTCCATCAGGATCAACTGCTGTTGTAGTAGCCTGATTCGTTAAACCTGTGGAGGGTACTGCTAATGGATCAATTTCTGCTTTTATGACCACTACAATCATTTCTCCCGGTTGCATTACTCCCGATCTATCTAAAATATCATCTCCATCTACAGCAGCAGAACTAGTTGTACCTGCACCCGTAAATCCAGCATTTAAATTACCAAGTATAGATGCATCACCTGTAATAGAAACCGTCATAGCACTCACAAAAGCTGGACTCAATTGAGTGGCTAAATCATCTTCTAAGGCAACATTTAACAAGTTGCTATTTCCAGTATTTTGAATCGTTAATAGATATTCTACTTGTATATTCCCGTTGGCTAATATGGTAGAACTAATCTGATCTTTTGTTAGATCAATATTAGGAATTGTTAATGGCGTTGGATCATCAGGGCCACCATCCGTGGTACTATCAGAATCATCCGATACTTTCCTACCTGTATTTGGATCTGTCCCACAGACCGTTGCGGAATTGAGGAGTGGATCATCTACTCCTTCACAAGCTACATCCAGTTCTACTGTGACGGATAAGTCGATTACATCGCCAGGAAATAAGCAACCATCTGTGTTTAGTAAATTATCGTTGCTATCTCCATTATAGCTTGTATTGGCAGTAGGTGTTGTACTGTTACCAGAAGTGTTTACAAGATTAATAGCAGAAGTACTAATTACGTCTTGGAAAGCACAACCTAGTTCCATAGCAAAATTCTCTGTCAAATCTAAATTGCACATTTGGGCACCGCCTACATTCTCGATGACAAAATCATAAGTGACTGCATAGTTACCATTTGGCAATGCTACAGGTGTACTTGGTATCGTCTTGGTTAAAACTGGACATGGTGGGAAAGTGACTACCGTTGGATCATCTGAACCGCCCAAATCATTTGCTGCACCGGGGTTATTACAAGCAGGATCGCCTTGTGCTAATCCTGTTGCATCATCAGAAGTGTCTGTCGGATTATCTAATCCTACAATAGGATTTCCAGCACCATCTGTTGGTACCGCTTCAGTCATTGCTGAATTTACTAAGCCTGCCAAAGGAGCTGCTGATTTATCTACAGCAACCGTAATTATTACTTTAAAGGATTCCCCAGGATTCAATAAGCCACTTCCAGAAACTGCTAATAATTCACCATCACTGACCCCATTGAAACTACCATTATTATCTGTAGGTAATATGGTGGCATCTATATTCATTAAAGTGACCGTTGGCGCAGGACTAGCCAATAATGCCGCGCCCCAAGAAGACAAGTCATCCGTTAAAGTAAAGTCTTCTAAAATAGTTGTTCCGGTATTTTCTACAATCAATTCATAGCTTACGGTATAATCTTCAGGTGCGCCTCCAATAGATGAAACCGAACTTGTCATTGCTTTAGTGACTCCTATAGCAGGAAATTGTAAAGGCGTACTATCATCTGTTTCTCCCATTCCATTATCCGTTCTCGGATCTGTGCCGTTATCTGTCAAATCAGTGGTCGTTACTGGAACACCTACTCCATCTACAATAGGATTGCCAGCGGCATCAATAGCCGTAGCTGTAACAGTAGCTTGGTTTGTAAGCGTTGATGAAATTAAATCATTATCAATCGCCACTACCACATCTACAAACAGTCTTTCTCCTGGTTGTAAAACCCCACTCATTCCATCAAATAAATCTGTACTTGCCGCACCATCATATCCTCCATTAATCGTTGGATCAGTCGTAGCATTAGAACTCGTAATGACTGGACTAGCTATAACAGACACAAAAGCTGCCCCTAACTGAGAAGCTAAATTTTCGGTCAAACTAATATTCCCTAAATCCATTCCGCCCGTATTCCCTATTGCGAAAGTATAGGTTACATGTATATTACCTGTACCATCACAAACCATCGTATTGACATTGGCTACATTCTTTGCAGCACTTATTTCTTGACAAGGGCAAGCAGCATTTCCTACCTGAACTTCTCTACTAATCGGACCCGCAGTATCAAATCCATCTGTAACAGAATAAGCAATTCTTCTTGATCCAGCAGTTTCTGCACCGCTAGCACTTGTATTTTGGTAAACAACATTATTTAGGGCAAAGTCAACTACGGAAGGTGGGGCTGGCCCAATCATCAACATTCCAGTAGCCGCATCAAACATGGTAGGTACTGCAATCGTTCCAGTATAAGTCAATATATCTTCTCCTACAATATAGCCGCCAACAATTTGTACCGTGGCTTTCAAACTATCCATATCTGGGTCAGCTGCCGTAATCGTTTCTGATATGATAGCTTCTCCTGCGCAATAACAAAGTGGGTCTGATTCTAAATTCGTTAAGGTAGGTGGGGCATTTGTACAAACTTCAAAGGGATAACTATCTGACATGGCAATACAACCACTACTCACAATATTTATATTATTGCCTACGGCTAAATTTTCGATTCCTGCATCCGACTGATAAACCAATACTATGGCTAAGTATTGACCTGGCACTACTCCTGTAAAAGTAGGCGGCGTGGCCATCGTCATATATTGAATAACCCCTGCTTCGTCTATCACTACAAAAACTTCAATATAATCAGGATCTGTTCCTGCATTGGAAGTCATTAAAGTAATATTCCCCGAGCCACTGGAAGGTACTTTATATTCACAGTCAAAATCACAGGATGGGCATTCCAGATCGAAACAGTCTGTTAAGCCATCTCCATCATCATCCAAACCATCCATGCAGTTCATTTCTTGTGCAGATAAAGTTAATATCCCAAGTAATAGAACGCATGCTAGACTAAGAACTGTTTTGTAAGTTTTGTACAAGTATCTCATTAGTAATTCTTTTTCACGCCCCTAATTTTCTCTCTATGAAAATTAGTTTTTTACTATTTGAGTACTTTTTGGCCTTTTGTTTATTTTTTATTTTTTAGCTTTTAGCTTTTAGCTTTTAGCTTTTAGTCACTAAATATACATTTGTCTTATTTGTTCTTCCATTTCTTTTGAAGTTGCCTAAAAAGGTAATTCTCAAAATTAGCGGCAATATAATTGAACACTGAGACGCAAAAAAGCAGAGTTATATTGAGTGTATAACAATTTGGGAGCATGTAAATGAATACCTGAGGCTGTTTAATAGGAATTTTGCAAGCAAAATAGGGTATTGAACGCAGAGGTGCAGAGATGCGGAGAAC
>CAYOBX010000016.1:0-1755 GCA_964402245.1 uncultured Saprospiraceae bacterium
GTTGGGTATTCATTTTGTTTTGTAAGTAATAGGTAATAGGTAAAAAGTAATAGGTGTTGATCATGATATTCAATTAAATGAAATAATCAATGGCCCACCAACTCATACTTCTTACCTATTACTTCTTACCTATTACTTCTTAAAACGGCTAGATAATTCTGCCGCTAATTCTTCTACCGCTTTAATCGCCTCAGGTGCTAATTTTCCATTACGGAAAGCTTCTAATGCATCTGGGTGTCTTTGCTCTAAAGTAGTTAAGAATTGCTCTTCGAATTCTTTTATTTTATCTACAGGAACATCTTTTAACAAACCTTTTGTACCTAAGTAGATAATCGCTACTTGCTTTTCTACTGTTACTGGAGAGTACTGTGGTTGCTTTAAGATTTCCACGTTCCGCTTACCTTTTTCTAAAGTCGCTACTGTTGCTGCATCCAAATCAGAACCGAACTTAGAGAAGGCTTCTAACTCTCTATACTGTGCTTGATCCAACTTCAAAGTACCAGATACTTTCTTCATCGACTTAACCTGCGCAGATCCACCCACACGAGATACCGAGATACCTACGTTAATCGCTGGACGCACACCAGAGTTAAATAAATTCGACTCCAAGAAAATCTGACCATCTGTAATAGAAATTACATTGGTAGGAATATAGGCAGAAACATCACCCGCTTGTGTTTCGATAATCGGCAACGCCGTTAAAGATCCACCTCCTTTCACGATACCTGCATCTTTCAAAGATTTTGGTAAATCGTTCATATCATTAGCAATCGCATCATCATCAATGATCTTTGCTGCACGCTCTAATAAACGGGAGTGTAAGTAAAATACATCTCCTGGGTATGCTTCCCGTCCTGGTGGACGACGAAGTAATAAAGATACCTCTCTATATGCTACCGCTTGCTTTGATAAATCATCATATACGATCAATGCTGGACGACCTGTATCTCTGAAAAATTCTCCAATCGCAGCACCTGCAAATGGTGCGTAGAATTGTAGCGGTGCAGGCTCAGATGCAGAGGCAGAGACAATTACTGTGTACGCCATTGCTCCGTTTTCTTCTAAAGTTTTAGCAACGTTTGCTACTGTAGAAGACTTCTGACCAGAAGCTACATATATGCAATAAACAGGTTCGCCCCTGTCGTAAAATTCTTTTTGGTTGATAATCGTATCAATCGCAATGGCAGTCTTACCAATTTGACGATCACCAATAATCAATTCCCGCTGACCTCTACCAATTGGAATCATCGCATCGATTGCTTTGATACCCGTTTGTAGTGGCTCTGTTACTGGCTGTCTGTAGATTACACCAGGAGCTTTACGCTCTAATGGAATCTCATAAGTAGTACCAGTAATTGGTCCTTTACCATCAATAGGCTCGCCAAGTGTATTGACAACTCTACCAACATACCCTTCTCCTACATTGATAGAAGCAATTTGACCAGTACGTCTAACCTTAGCTCCCTCGACAATACCATCAGATGATCCCATCAATACCACCCCTACGTTATCTTCTTCTAAGTTCAAAACGATTGCTCTTACTCCATTTTCAAATTCTACCAATTCCCCTGCTTGCGCACTTGTCAAGCCATATACACGAGCAATACCATCACCAACTTCGAGTATTGTACCAACTTCTTCTAACTCTGTAGAGTTGCTAAAGCCTGATAGTTGTTGTTTGATTATTGCTGATATTTCATCAGGTTTTACATCAACCATATCTATAGTTTTTTATTTTGAATGATGAATTTTGTA
>CAYOBX010000016.1:1855-8046 GCA_964402245.1 uncultured Saprospiraceae bacterium
TTTACATTTTCTTTTTGTACTCATTGCTAGAAAATTCTTTTCTAAGCAATTCCAGTTTATGTGCTACACTAGCATCATATAACTTATCATCAAACTCAATCACAAATCCACCGATAATATCCGGATTCACTACCGTTTCAATTTCTATATTATCGTTCGTTGAAACACTCCCCATCAATTGCGCTTTAATAATTGACAAGGAAGTAGGTTCTAAAGGAGCAGCAGTCGTTACCTTTACCGTAGAAATATGATTCATTGCTTTATGCTGTGCAATATATTGATCCGCTATAGGTGCTAAATATTGTTCTCTACCTTTTCTAGTAATCACATCTAAAAAGGTCATCGTCAACTCATCAAATTTTCCACCAAAAAGCTCTTTAATAATTGCTTGCTTCTTATCCGATTTAACGATTGGACTCTTTAACAACAATTTGAAGTCTTTCTGTTCTGCTGCTTTTTTAAACACCTTTACTTCTTCTAAAATCTTATCAACTTTACCTTGTTCTTGTGCCAAGTCTAGCAAAGATTTAGCATATCGAGAAGCAATTCTAGTTATTGACATATTTATTGGTCTTTGGTCTTTCGTTATTATCTGAGCGTGTCTGGTATTGAACGCTGAGGTGCAGAGATGCAGAGTTATATTTGTTCTCTGCATCTCTCCACCTCAGCGTTCAATACTAAAATAACTAAAGACTAATTTAATTCATTTTAATCTCTTCCACTAACTTATTCACCAAGCCTACTTGTTCTGGATTAGCTTTTAAGTCCTTACGGATTACCTTCTCTGCAATATCCAAAGCCATTTGTCCAACTTTGTTTTTCACTTCTAATAAAGCCGCTTTCTTTTGACCTTCTATTTCCATTCTTGCAGAAGAAACGATTCTATTCGCATCCTCTTTTGCTTTTACCTTTGCGTCATTGATGATCGTTTCTTTTACCGTCTTTGCCTCCTTTAAAATAAGTGCTCGTTCTGCTTGTGCTTCTTTGATCAATTCTTCATTTCTAGCATTTAAGGAAGCCATTTCCTCTTTCGCTTTCTTTGCTTCATCCAAAGCATCTTGAATGTCAGACTCTCTTTTCTTTAAAGAATCTGTAATAGGGCCGAATGCAAATTTGCTCATCAAAAAATAAAACAAGAAAAAAATAATAGTTGTCCAAAATAACAAACCAACATCTGGCTTGATTACACTAAAATCTGCTAAAAAAATCATGATATATCTATTTTAAAATGATGAATGAGAAATGATGAATGATGAATGGCTAATAGCTCATTCAAGACCCACCTGCTCCGCATAACGGGCAGGTTTAAAATTCAATCATTCAAAATTGTTTTTTTTTGGGAAAGGCTGGCTCACAACCAACCGTTGTGAAGCCAACCTTAAATAAGCTTAAAATCTTTTAAGCAGGATTAGTTTACTAGGAAACACATTACTATCCCAATCAATGCAGCACCTTCAATTAAGGCTGCCATTAAGATCATGTTACCACGAATATCACCAACCGCTTCAGGTTGACGTGCAATACTTTCCATTGCTTTAGCACCGATCCATCCAATTCCTAGACCTGCGCCTATAACTGATAATCCCATGCCTATAGCTACTACAGAACCGCCCATTTGTTAAAAATTTATAGGGTAAAAAAATATCGTATGGGAAACCCTTGTGGTTGCCCTTTCTATTATTTATATCAATCAGGGCAACCACAAGGGTGGCCCCTACGAGTATTAATGATGTTCTGCATGTTCCGCATGGTGATGATCTTCCGTTGCAGCACCAATATAAGAAGCAGTCAAAAGCGTAAATACGAACGCTTGCAAAAATGCAACGATTAATTCAATCGCCATCATGAATAAGGTCAAAAACGTAGAGGCTACTATACCCCCTCCAGCTCCTGGAAGACTTTGACCGTTTTTTCCAAAAATGAAAATAAAACTAACGAAAATTACAACAACCATGTGTCCTGCTGTAATGTTAGCAAATAAACGTAACATCAAAGTCAGTGGCTTTATGAATAATCCCAATATTTCCACAGGGATAAGAATGATTTTTACGAACCACGGTGTGCCAGGTGCCCCCAAGTGCTTCCAATAATCAACATTACCATTATAGTTTGTAACTAAGAAAGCAAAAACAGCTAAAACTGCCGTAACTGCTATATTTCCTGTAACATTAGATCCGCCAAAAAATGGTATTTGACCAAATAAATTTAATCCTAAAATAAAAAAGAAAATACATAATAAGAAAGGCAAGAAACGCTCATATTTAGATCCTAAGAATGGAATCGCTACTTCATCTCTAATAAAAGTAACAAATGGCTCCATGAAGTTTTGTAAACCTGTTGGTGCCATTCCTTCTCTGCGCTTCATTGCTCTTGCAACAGAAGTGAACAAGAAGAATAAAAAAGAACAGACAATCAACATCGATGTCACATTCTTTGTAATAGAAAAATCATAGAAAGAAGTAAGTCCCCCACCAAAAAGTCCGCCATCTAATGTACTCTTAGCATCCGTTGGATATAGTTTATTATTATAACATACAAAAGAAGTATGCTGCTTATCTATTTTTTTATGTACAAATCCACTAATTGGAACATTGCCTTTAGGGAAACTAGCATCTGTAACACGCCTTACAGTACCTTCATCTAAAACATATCGATCAACTGCTTGATGACCTGAACCATGCCCTATTGTCTTAAAATGAAACTTAGAAGACAAGAAGGTCTTCCAGCCATCCTCCTTTGAATATAGAATACAAGGTAAAGGAATCATTAGTGGTCCAATGCTATAGACATTTGCATCTGCAATATGGTGAATAGCAGTTGCCCCTGCATCAAATTCATGACTTTGTGATTCTCCACAAATAGAACCATGATTGCTACCCGTGTGACTTCCATGCTCATGATGACCTGAGTGGTCCTGCGTTCCATGATTATGTCCAGAATGGTCTCCATGGTTATGACCTGAGTGGTCCTGTGTCCCATGATTATGACCAGAATGATCGTGCGTATTTTGAGTTTGCTGACTGTGATTATGCCCACTATGATCGTGACCAGAATGGTCATGTCCATCTTGTGCAAAACCTGCTAAGGCAAAAGCAGCTATATATAGGAAAGAAAGTATTAATTTACGCATTCAATGCTTTATGTTTAAGGTTCTTTGACAAATTCCATGAATCATGTGTCGAAGAACGATTTTTAACAAGAAAAAAGCCCTTTTTGAAAATCGGTGCAAAGGTAGCATTTCTATACTTTTTTTTAAAGTTATAAACAAACCTTTTTAGGAATAATCTAAAGTTTTTTAATATAGTGAGAATCAAAGAGTTCAATAGTTATTAAATAACAAGCATGCTTTAATTCTGTGACATGACTTTTTGACCACTTAATATTCGTATCAATTAGTTAAATATTAAAATTTATTGCAACTATATCTTTTGTGGCCAAATAAAGAACCATAAAGAAGTAGGTGAAAAAATCAATAAAACTGTACTATTTCCTATGAAAACGACTAATATATTCTTGAGTTTATTATTCCTTTTATTCGCCATTGTTCAATATAATGACCCCGATCCTTGGTTATGGATCGCTTTATATAGTTATATAGCAATTATTTCGGGTATGGCAGCTTTTAATATCCGTCATAAATGGATGATTGGTATAGGCTTAATAGTATGTATCCTTTGGAACTTATTCTTATTGCCAGATTTTATTAATTGGCTTCAAACAGGTGCGGAATCAATTGTGGAAGAAATGAAAGTAGAGCAACCACATATTGAATTAACTAGAGAGTTTCTTGGCCTAGCGATTTGCATTGCTACGCTATGTTTTCATTGGAAAAAAGCTTAATAAATGCTATCTACAAGTCGATTACTCTTTGATGGCATTAATTTTGTTGAAAAAACAAGAAAAGGTGATCTGATTTTGTCCTAATTTATACAAAATCCTTTCCTACTACCTAAGAATAACTCCCTCTTTAATACTACCATAATGTAAACGGTAACATAATCGTTTATTTTTTGTATTTTCGTAATAACTCCCCTCCTACAATTCTCGAAGTAGTTTGCTCAACTTACTAGGATTTAGTAATGACGCTTTTTTATGAAAAACCTTATACAAATGAGAAAAACACGTACCCTTATAACTTTACTTGGCTTTATTATTCTGGGAGCTTGTACAAAAGAGCCTTCAATTACAGTAGAGACTTCAAGTTTAAAATTTTCTTTCACTACTAATTTTGATGGAGAGCCAATAATAGTGGATGAAAAAACGTATACCTATAATGGGAATCCTATTCGTTTTAGTAAAATAAATTTTTACCTCTCTGATCTCACTCTAGGTGGTAGAGAAATTATAGACGTTACTTTTGTTGATTTAACGGAAACGCATACAAGTGAGGAAGCTGCTCAAACAGGAAGCGTTCTCAATTTTTCTAAAATACCTGTAGGGGCATATAATTCGCTTGAATTGGGAATAGGAGTATCTGCTGATTTGAATCGAACAAAACCAAGTGAATATGCAACAAGCCATCCATTAGGCACTGACAATAGTGCAGAATATTGGGAGGCATGGAACAGTTATATTTTTGTAAAGATAGAGGGGCAATATGATAGTGATAATGATGGTTTTGATGCAGACGATGTAGCTTTCGCTTATCATGTAGGACAAGATGAATTCTATAAGAAATTATCAAACAAACTTGATTTAGAACTTAACATAGTAGCTGATGAACAGACGGATATTGAATTGCGTTTAAATATTAAAGAATTATTTACTACGAGTAATGGCGATTTATTAGACTTGGCAGCGCATGATCCAAATAATCAATCAGAAGAAATGCGGTTAATTATGGACAATTTTAGAACTGCCTTAGTATATCAGTTTTAGTCCATATAAGTTTATAAACAAGTCCAGTCTAATTTAAAAATGAGTAAATGCCTGGCGGTCATTTATGAACCGTAATCTGCTTTATTTAGTCATTTACTCATTGAATACTAAGTAGAACAAAACACTCATTTTATAATACGAATGATTCATTTCCCCAAAGAAAGATTGTTATTCTTGTTAGTCCTAAGTCTCTTTTTTACTGCTTGTAAAAAAGAAGCAGACAAACCTATTACTCCAACGATTAATACTCCACAAGAACAAGATCTTAGTACGATACCTTACCAACCAACCTTTACCAATATTGATCGTCCTTCTAATTTTCCAGTCATGGATATTCCAGAAGATAATCCATTGACCCAAGAAGGAATAGAATTAGGTCGTCGATTATTTTATGATCCAATATTATCTGCAAATAATGAAATGGCTTGTGCAGGTTGTCATTTTCCATCCAAAGTTTTTACTGATGATTTAGCGGTAAGTACAGGTATTGAAAATAAACCAGGTACTAGAAGTTCGATGGCATTATTCAATGCTGGCTATTATACAAAAGGCTTATTCTGGGATGGTCGAACTGCTAGTTTAGAAGCGCAAGCTTTGGAGCCTGTAGAAGACCCATTAGAACTCAATCATGATTGGTCAGAAGTAGTGACAGATTTAAAAAATACAACTCCTTATCCAAGCTTATTTCGACAAGCTTTTGGTATTGACAATACGGGTGAAATCACCAAAGAATTAGCGGCTAAAGCAATCGCTCAATTTGAACGTACCATTATTAGTTCCAATAGTAAATACGACAGGGTTGTAAGAGGAGAAGAGTTCTTTGAAGACGAGGAATTTAATGGTTGGTTTATGTTTTTTGACGTAGGAGGAGATTTGCCTGATGCCGAATGTGGCCATTGTCACAATGCCCCACTCTTTACGGTTAATGATTATTTTAATAATGGCATTGATTCTGTTGCAGATTTGAATAGTTTCAAAGATTTGGGGCTAGGTGCCATTACCGATAGAGTCTTTGATAATGGTAAATTTCGAGCTCCAACTTTACGTAATATAGCCCTTACAGCCCCTTATATGCATGATGGTCGATTTCAAACTTTAGAAGAAGTAATTGACCATTACAACGAAGGCGTTCACTTTGTAGATAATGTAGATCCATTACTCCTACAACCTAATGGACTCGGCCTTTCTGAACAAAATAAAAAAGACCTCTTATCCTTCCTACATACTTTAACGGATACTTCCTTCGTTAATAATCCAGCATTTCACAGCCCATTTTGATTAAGATTTTTAAGATTTAAGGATGAGTAGGATTT
>CAYOBX010000016.1:8146-18697 GCA_964402245.1 uncultured Saprospiraceae bacterium
GTAGGATTTTGAGTAGCACTCATCCTACTCATCTTAAAATCCTTAAATCCTAATCTGCGTTCACTACAACACTCTCACTCACAAAACCTATCTACCTATGAAAAAAATCACTCCCTGGCTAATCGCCTTATTAATCCTAATCACCGCCAACTTAGAATTACTAGCCCAACAAGCATTAGTTCCTTTTGATAAGATCATTGTAACCGGTAATATTAGTGCCTTGCTAGTAGAAGGTGAACATGGCGGCATCAGTATTAAAAATGATGCAGAACATATCGAATACGGGGTCGAAGGACAAACACTAAAAATTGAATCAAAGAACTTAATCAAGTATAAAAAAATTCCGACCATCAAAATTATTATCACCTATAATAAATTAAGGTCTCTCAAAGCTCGTGCAGGAGCCTCCATGCACACAGATAATGTCATCGAAGCAGATGCTTTAAATCTACGCTTTTCTAGTGGGGCATCTGGAGAATTGACCATTGATACCAAAGCATTAGAAGTAGGGGTATCTGAAGGTAGTCATTTAACCTTAAGTGGCACTGCTGACTTTCAAGAAGCTAAATCTGTTACAGGAGGCAATCTAGTAGCTTACCAATTGGACTCTAGAGAAGCGATTGTAAAAACAAATACAGGTGGCACTGCAAAGCTAATGGTGTTGGAACGTATTACCGCCACTGCTAAAACAGGAGGCAATATATCTTACAAAGGAAAACCTGACAAAGTAAAAATAAACAATGGCTTGTCGGGTAGTATAAAAGCGCTTTAGTAACGACGAAATAATAAGGTCTTGATTTAGTCGAGTTTATTTTGTTCTTAGTTTACGTAGCTCAAGCTTCCAGCTTGAGAATGATAAAAAAAGTCGGAGCTTACCTCAAGAGGCAGACTCCGACTTCAATTAAACACCTAAAACCCTATTAACTATTCTTGTATATTTTGAAAGCTGTAGTATATCCAGCTTGAATTTTACTTCCTCGCTTCTATCAACCAAACCTTGCTAAAATTAGTTTCTTCTCTTCTTCTTCCTTCTTCTTACTTATACTATTATCTATACATCAATTCTTATACCAGCCTCTTTTTTATGCCAATCGAAGGTTTTTTGATAAAAAATATGTCAAAATGACATTATTACCATGAAATGAATGCCAAAATGTCATTTTGTTATTTTATTGGTACATTCTCAACATAGGTAATCCATTGTGTTATACTCGAAATAGGATAAATTACCGAAAATGAAACTTCCCAAGTCTGAGTCCACTCCGAAAAGTTTTTTTGCTGTAAACTTAAATCAATTACTGTAAATATAGATTTATAGCAATTTGATTATGATAGAGTTATAGATCTGCCAGTTTTTGAAAAACTTGCAGATTTCGCACGAATCGACTTTTCGGAGTGGACTCAGATTTGGGAAGTCTAATTCAAAAATAAATTCGGCAATCTATCCTGTCCGTAGTATAGCACGCTCGGTGCTAACATAATTTTCTAGGATACGAATTATGTTAGGAACGGGACATTTGACAGATTAGGTTTTATAGCCTCGCTGGCTAACGCCAGCTCGGCAAATAAGGGTTTTTTGGAGGCAGCCGTCGAGTATAGCTAGACTTGATATAGTTTCCTTTTTTAATATCAAATCAACTCCGAAGAATCTTCCTATCTGAAAACCATCAATTTTGCCAGTTAAAGACCTTAACCGCAGCGTTAAAAATACGTTAAAAACAAAGCAGCATCTTCTATGTATTTTTATCTTAAATAATTGATAATCAAACAACTAAACACCGAACTCTGTTTGATTTTCGGTTTATATGCCTGTAACTTATGCTTTCCTTAAAAGTCAATAAATAGAAAGCTGACAATAAAATACTACATTTGTCTGTCTATGTATTAGAAGGCCATTAATTCGACAGTGTAGTACTTCAAAATTGTTGGCACATTTAATTAAGATTTTTAAAAAAATTCATACCACATGAAAAAATATATTTTATCCTTAGCTGCTTTTCTATTATTAGGAACGGCTTCGCTCTCTGCTCAGAGGATTGCTGTTTTAGACATCAATGCCGTTTTAGAAAGTATGGGAGAATATCAATCTGCACAAAAAGAATTAGATAAATTAGCAGCAGATTGGAGACAAGAAATAGCTTCCGAATACGATGCTATCAAAGGGATGTACAATAAGTATCAAGCAGAATCAGTATTACTGAGTGATGAAGTACGCAAACAAAGAGAGGATGAGATCTTGAATCGAGAAAAGGCAGTAAGAGAAAGACAGAAGCAGCGATTTGGTCCAGATGGAGCGTTATTCAAAAGAAGACAACAAATGGTACAGCCAATTCAAGATAGAGTCTACTCCGCTATAGAAGATTTTGCTTCTGACCAAGATTATGATTTGATTTTGGATAAAGGAAGTGCTACTGGTATTCTGTTTGCCAATCCTAGGTTTGACAAAACAGAAGATTTAATGAGAAAACTTAGATAAACTACCCTTATTCGGGTATCTCTATATTCCTATGCAAATAAGTAAAACGCTTATTTTTGCGATTTTTTAAAACTACATCAATTTTTATTAGTTTATGAATAAGATAATGAAGGTATTAGCACTTGTATGCTTATTAGCTACAATAGGGCTCACTTCTGCGAATGCACAAAAATTTGGCTATGTCAACTCTGCCGCAGTTTTAGCAGAAATGGCTGAAGTAAAGCAAGCAGATTCTAATATGGAAGCATTGCAAAAGCAATTGCAAAACAAAGGACAGCAAATGGTAAAATCTTACCAAACTAAATTACAGTCTTTACAAAAGAAAGAACAAGCAGGAGAGTTATCTCCTAAGCAAATGGAAGATGAAGGCAAAAGACTTCAAGAAGAAGAACAAAAGATTGCTACTTTCGAGAAGGATATGATGAAGCAAATCAATGAAAAGCGTAACTCTTTGTTGCAGCCAATCTTTGATAAAGTAAATGGTGCCATCAAAACAGTCGCTCAAGAAAATGGCTATCAGTATATTTTTGATACCAATGCATCTGCAGGTAGTATCATCTTATATGCGGATGAAAGCAACGATGTTACTACTTTAGTAAAATCTAAATTGGGTATTTAATTTTCGTTCTTTGACAAGTCTATTCTTGTAAAAAAGCATCTTGGAGTTATTCCAAGATGCTTTTTTTATTTCCTTTAAAACTTTTACTTCGCCGCCTACGGCGGCTCGGAGAGAGGTTTTCGAGGGGATGGTATATTGCAATTTCCCTATGAGAAAATTGCAATATACCATTCCCAAACCCCGTAGTCCTTCGCTTGCAGCGATTTTTAAACAATCTACATTTTTTTTTAATAATGAAACAAATAGCAATAGATATGGATGAAGTAATTGCTCATCCTAATAAGCGATTTATCGAATGGTATGAAAGAGATACAGGTATCCGAGTAGAAGAAGCTGAGCTTTTTCGTACAGGAAAAAAATTCTACCAATACTTAGGAGAAGAGTTTGCAGGAAATATTAGAGGGTATCTCTTTGAGAAAGGATTTTTTAAAGACCTACCCATTATGGAGGATAGTATAGAGGTAGTTAAATGGTTGGACCAACACTATGAAATATTCTTTGTAACCTCTGCCATGGAATTTAAGAATTCAATGGAAGATAAATACGATTGGTTACAAAAACACTTTTCTTTTATTTCTTGGAAACAATATGTCTTTTGTGGTAGAAAAGATATGATTAGCACCGATTATCTAATTGATGACCATGTGAGTAATTTAGATACCTTTAAAGGTCAGGGCATCTTATATCATGCACCGCACAACTTAGACAATACGGAATATACTAGGGTGAGAAATTGGAAAGAAGTGAAGACTTTCTTCGAAGGAGAGTTGAAAGGAAAAGTGATTGTTTGATTAGACTGTTTGATTGTTCACGCTACGCTAACGTCATGTGAACAATCAAACAATCATCACAATCAAATAATCTTAAATTACATCTTCATCCACTTAGCGATAGAATCGTTATTCAACTTGATATAATCTGCATTACCAGCAGCAGTTGCTAACTCTAAAGATTTTTTAGCTGCAGCAATTGCATCTCCATGCCTTCCTAAAGCTGCAAGAATCTGAGATTCTTTACGTACTTGCCAGAATCTAGGAGAATCTGTTTGAGTTGCTTTTTGAACCCAAGTTAAAGCTTTTTCTAAATCCTTACCAGAATCAAAATAGTAAGAACCTGCCGTATAGTAATCTCCAACCGTTGGTCCAGCTAATACTTTATCAATAGCCGCCATTACTACTTCATCTACAGCCGTTTCTACTTTCAATGTAGCTATTGTATTTTCCCATATGAACTCTAAATCTGCAGAATTGTTCGTTAATTTATCTGTAATAATTAAGAAAGTTTCTACGGCAAAAGGTAATTTAGATGTTTCCGCTGTTACCGTTGCAACAGGTGTTTTATCCACATAACTACTCCATCTACCTGACTCATGTGGGTAAAATTGTACCTCCCAAGAATTCGCACTAGGAACAGAAAGAATCGCATAAGCTCCTTTCTTTAATGCAGTACCATTTACCATTACATCATCACTAAAAGTAATTTTGGTAGCAGAGTTTGCTCCCGTTCTCCATACTTTACCAAATGGCACTAGACCATCTGCAGCAAAAATGGTACGTTTCTTCATGCTTGGACGAGAGTATTCTATCATTACATCTGTAAGGCCTACTGTTTGTGTCACTTTCGCTGACGGACTTGCAGAAGGAGTTTTAATTTGTGCTTGTGCATCTACTGTAAAGAATGCAACAAGTGCTAGCATCGATAGGATTGATAATAATTGCTTCATATTTACTTTAAAATTTGATTTTAATTGAAAAAATATTTTAAGATGCAAATATACAATATATGTACTATTGGCAATAGTAGAATTATAGATCAAATCAATAGATTTTGTGTCGAATAAAGGATAAATAACCTAATTATTCACGTTTCGCTAAAATCATATTTAAAAAATTAAAAATCGTTTTATTGATAATCAGCAAGTTATAATAATTTTAGCTTGGCAATCGGCAATTCCCATTTTGAAGATTTTTGATAGCCTTACTATCCAGTGACTTCCTATCACTGGATAGTTTTAAAGAGATGGAGGGTGAATTTATCCAGTGACGGGAAGTCACTGGATAAAGCTAACCCTAAGTTATAGTAATTTTAGCTTGACAATCGGCAACAAGTATGTTTAATATCTCTCTTTAGAGTTTTGAGCATCAAATTGTTTTTATCTGAATTTCATTTCAGCGAAACGTACAGTAGAGAAAGATTTTTTAAAAAATTAGGTTTTTTATGTTAAAATTTATTTTTTTTTAAAACGGTATAGGGGGAATTGATAAAAGTCGTGTCTATTAGAGTGCCTAAGTATTGGAATGAGGCTTACAAGTGGTTTTACAAACCAGTAATACCTTTAGCTTTCTTCCCCTAATCCCTTAGTCCACATGAATTTATGTGGTCTATCCGTAAGTTTTCAATGAGAAAATGAATAGATGTATAAATGAGTAAATATTGGCAGTCTACCAAGAGCAATTAGTCTGCTTAAACAAAGAACTACAGTCCAATTTACTCATTTAATCATTTTCTCATCTACTCATTGAGATTTTACGTCTATCCCGACTAAAGAAAAAGAAATGAAAGAGCAAAAAAACACTTTTATTCTCCAGTTATTTCCGATTTTCCGATCCTTATCCGAAACCGATTCTGACCGCCTAGAACAAATGGTAGAAAAACAGGTACTTCCAAAGTACAGTTTCCTTTACCACGCAGGTGATCCTTCTAAACACATTTTTTTCTTATCGAAAGGAAGCATTAAAATTGGTACGCACTCATCTGATGGCAAGGAAATCATTAAATCCGTATTACATCCACTGGCTATGTTTGGTGAAATGTGCGCTGTTGGTGAAACAAACAGACCAGATTTTGCCCAAGCAATGAATAATGAAGTACACTATTACTCCTTAAAAGTAGAAGACTTTCAAACTTTAATGCAAACAAACTACGATTTGTGCAATAGTGTACTCAAAATGATGGGTGGAAGACTTAGAAAAGCAGAAAATCGCCTAGAAGGGCTAATTTTCAAAGATGCAAGAACTAGAATCGTAGATTTTATTAAAGAAACAGCAGTAGATAGAGGCCGCAAAGTAGGTTTTGAAACTCTATTCAAACACACTTTAACGCAGCAGGATATTGCTAATATTACAGGTACTTCTCGTCAAACCGTTACTTCTGTGCTAAATGAATTAAGAAAAGAGAACTTAATTTATTTTAATAGAAGCAGTATTTTGATTAGAGACATGGCTAAATTGGCTTAATAGCTTTTAGTAATCAGCTGTTAGCTCTCAATGGGACTAGAATTACACTCTTTTTGTAATAATTCATAGCTGAAAGCTTATTCAAAATATCTAATCCCCATGTTATGGGACAAGAATATAGTTGTTAAATGCAGTTCCAAATGGTGATTGATGTCATTCAATCGCCATTTCTTTTGCCCATAACACAGAATTTATTCTGTAAGATCCATAAAATCATTCCGTACTTATCAAGTAAATACTCAATGAGTAGATGAGAAAATACATAAATGAGTGAATAGGGCAGCAGATTTCTGTTTATGCAGAATGATTAAAGCTCGTAGACTGCCAATTTTTACTCATTTACTCATTTACTCTTGTCTTCATTTACTCATTGAGAACTTATCTTATCAATTTTTTGCAAAAGAAGCACCTGTAGCTCAAGCTGGAAGCTTGAGCTATGTTTTGCAAAAAACATCAAAGAACCAGAATAAATTCTGTGTTAAGTCCCCCTCCTAAATATTTTTCAAGCAACTTCGTTAAGTATTAAGTAGTTTTAAACTGAATTTGATGTTTCACGTTTAGTAATACTTATTCTTTCTTATCTAACTTAATCCATGGATCGTAGAACTTTTTTAGATTTTCTAGGCAAAGGAGTGGTAATGGCTACGCTTTCTCCATCTATACTTTCGGCCAGCAATTCTTTCTTCCATAATTTTAAAGGTATTTCTCCTTCAGATGAAGACGAACTAAAACTAGCCAAAGGACTCTCCTATGATGTTTTAATAAAATGGGAAGATCCTATTAATGCTCAAGATACCTTCGGTTTCAATAATGATTATACTGCATTCTTACCTTTTGATCCTGCTAAACCAGACGATGGAATCCTTTGGGTAAATCACGAATATGTTGACCCATTGTTTGTTTCTAGTTATGCAGGTGCTGATGAAAAAACAAAAGCGCAAGTACAGAAAGAACAATATAATGTTGGTGGTAGTGTTATTAGAATTAAAAAAACGACGGAAGGAAAATGGGAAGTCCAAAAAAATGACCCAATCAATAAAAGGATAACTGGTCAAACAGAGATACCTTTTAACTGGCCACATCCGATTGCGGGAAAAAATACAGCAATGGGTACCTTAGCCAATTGCTCAGGAGGTATTACTCCTTGGGGGACGATCTTAACCTGTGAAGAAAATTACGATATGTTTTATGGCGAGCGTAATTTTAAGGATGGTAGTTTAATAGAAAAGAAGGCCTATCTTGGATGGCATAAGCAATTTAATAATCCGCCTGAACATTACGGATGGGTGGTAGAAGTTGATCCAAAAACGGGTGTTGCTCAGAAGCATATTGCCTTGGGCAGGTGCGCACATGAATGCGCTACCGTAAAAGAATTACCTGACGGAAGGGTCGTAGTCTACTCAGGAGATGATTCTGTTAATAAGTGTTTATATAAATTTATAAGTTCTAAGCCTGGTTCCTTATCCGAAGGAAAATTATATGTAGCCAATCTTCGCCTTGGAAAATGGATGTCTCTATCTTATGAAGAAAGCCCTATACTTCAAAAATTATTTAAAGACCAAACAGAAGTATTAATCCGAATGAGGGAAGCGGCTAAACTAGTAGGAGGTACTGGCTTAGATCGACCAGAAGATATAGAAATTGATCCTATAACAGGGCATGTATTAGTGTCGCTTACGAATAATGCAAGTGCTAAAAATTACTATGGGTCTATTTTAAAAGTAGTAGAAACAGGAAACGACCATGCTGCACTTACTTTCAAACCCGATAGATATTTGGCAGGAGGTGAGGAAACAGGATTCGCTTGTCCTGATAATATGGCATTTGATACGGCGGGTAATTTATGGTTTACCTCTGATATGTCGGGGAGCCTAATGCATAAAGAGCCATATAAGAAATTTAAAAACAATGGTCTTTTTCTCGTCCCTCGATCTGGCCCTAAAGCAGGACAAGTGGTGCAGATGGCAAGCGCACCAAGTGATGCAGAGTTGACTGGTCCCTTCTTTTCACCTGATGGAAAAACTTTATTTTTAAGTGTACAACATCCTGGTGAATATTCTAAAAATTTAGACGAGCTTACTAGCCATTGGCCCGATGGTGGAGATAGTTTACCTCGGTCTTCTGTGGTAGCGATTAGTGGGAAAATTTTGGAGATTATTCAAGGGCATTGACTAAAATTCTAATTATGATCGCATCTTACTAAGATCCATAATCAGCATCCTAGAGGTAGCCGTTGCGACTAATACATTATCTCCTTTATAAGCCTTCGCATGTAAAATCAGATAACTTTTAGAATGACTCACCACTTCCACCTCAATAATCACCTCTTTATCCTTTGGAGATAAAGGTTTCAAAAAACAGATATTCAAGTCCATACTAGTCGTAGGGCCCTTAACAGTTATACCAGAAAAAGGACCAAAGGCAGCGTCAAAGAAAATACCAAAATACCCGCCAAAAGTAACCCCCATTGGATTATTATAAGACTCTCTAATAGGGAAAGATACTTTCACACCTTTACCTGGATCATGGCTTAGAAATTGCATATCTAAGCCTTTCATAAATGGTGGAGGCACGATCCCATTTTTAGAAAACGGTTGCTCTTCTAGTTCTTTAAAAATTTGCTTTGTTATATCGTTCATGATTTCGTGTAAATTGTGTAAATTAATATTGAGTTGAAGTTACAAACCATAGTAACGAGTCAAAAATAATAATCAGATAATTACAAGGATAGCTTTTGGCAATCGGCAAGCAGTAGCTTTGATATTCTTTTTTAGACTTTTCGTTTGCAGCCTGACTCCTGACACCTGACACCTGACACCTGACTCCTAAACAAAAGTCTCTACCAAGCCAAACTGATACAAATGCCAACGGTAATGCTGCGCATGAAATATTTCTAACTGCTCTTGCGTCAACTCTCCCATGATTGGATTATAAGACTTAGCATTAGGGTGCTCCTCGCAATATTTATAAAAACGATCAATAGCAGGTGCTACTTGTGCAATGGCCTCTTCTAAAGAACCATATTTCAAAGCTTTTAAGCTAGCATCTTCTTTTGGTTGATATTGAAAAATCGCTCCATTATTGATGAATTTTTGAAAATAGAGTTGACTCTTAGTCGGTTCTCCATCTGGCTCTCCTTTCCTGCCTATAGTCGTTTTGGTCACCCATAGTAAATGTTCTACCATATGCTGCGGTGTCATTAAACCAAATTTTGCTACTGTGTCTTCTTTTAATGCTTTCAATAACGATAATGCTTCTCCTTTTAAAAAAGATTGATGTGTAGACATACTTATTCTGTATTTAAATTTAGTGTTTAAATTGGTTCTCTGACAAATCTATTGAAAATAAAACTAAGCTTTATTTGGGCGATCTCGATCTACCTCTTTTTGAACAATAGATTTGTCACAAAACATAAAAAATCATGAAGATAGAAAATGAAACAGCTATTTTACTAATAAGTTCTTTGAAATTATTTTTATGCCTTAACTGTAAGTCATTGGTATCCAATATGTATTATCAACCGTTCCATAATTTCTCAAAAAATTCTTTTTATTTAGTGACATTTTTAGTTATATTTAGTCTTAAATTTACAAGCCTCTCTAAATTTTTCTCCCCAGTTATACTTTCCTCCAAAAAAATTACCTCCAAACAAAACTATAGCCTCAATCTTCAAAGTAGAAGTCATTTAATTTTTTCAAAAATTTCCTTTTTGAAAAGGGTTACATATTGTATAAAAGATACACTATAAAATAGACTTCTTACACTTTAAAATAAAGGATGGAGACGGGTTGAAGCGTCATAAAAGTTTAACAAAAAATTAAAACAGGCGCTATAACATACAAAGAAGTAAATCAGTTTTATTATCAATAAAAATCTCCCAAGAGGGACATTACAAATAACATTCATTATGAATATTCGCGAGATCAAGTTGGCCATTACTGTAGGTTTAATGAATTCTGGAAATTACTTGAATACCATTCAAGACCTAATGCAACGTTTAGTTGCTGAAGTAGGGGCCTTTATAGGACAACAAATTGTTCATAATGCAAAGTTAGATCAAGAACATACGATCCAAACTTTGGCATTACAATACGAAAATTGCACCTTAAACATTGATCTTATTCAGAACAGCACCACACAACTTCAGTACGTCAATCGCTTTGATGTCTATTAATTTGATCCTGTCGATTTATACCCCATTATCTAAAGACATTGATTAT
>CAYOBX010000016.1:18797-26207 GCA_964402245.1 uncultured Saprospiraceae bacterium
TACCTTCTTTCTATTTACTTCGACATAGCTCTTAGTAATGCGGATTACTTATCTTTGCCTTAATGAAAAACTCCAACACAATTATTTTTGGCAAACATCCTGTTATGGATGCGCTTAAATCAGGCAAGACCATCGATAAGATTGTTATGCAACAAGGCTTTAAAGGACCTGTAGAAATAGAAATTCGTCAGATGTGTAAAGAACGCCGCATTCCTATCCAACAGTTGCCTAAGGAACGACTTGCCAGATTAGCTGATGGAAACCACCAAGGAATGATTGCGTTCCTTTCCTTAATTGAATACCAAAAATTAGAAGATATATTACCTCAACTATATGAGCAATCTAAGGTGCCATTGTTTCTACTATTAGACGGGGTTACAGATGTGCGGAATTTTGGTGGAATTGCTAGAACAGCAGAGGCAATGGGCGCACAGGCCATCGTGATCCCAAGAAAAAAATCTGCCCAAATAAATTCAGATGCTATTAAAGCTTCTGCGGGTGCCTTATTGGAAATTCCTGTTTGTAAGGAAGCTAGTATTGTAGCTGCTGTGGAATTTTTACAAAATTCAGGCGTGCAAGTATATGCGAGTGATTTATACGCAGAGAAAGGTATTCACCATATAGATTTTACCGTACCATCTGCTATTATTATTGGCGCAGAAGGTAGAGGAGTTAGTCCGTCCATTTTGAAAATGGTGAATGAAACTTTTATTATTCCTCAAGTAGGAAAAACAGACTCTTTAAATGTTTCTGTTGCTACGGGTATTATGATGTATGAGGTAGTGATGCAGCGATTGGATAAGAATGTGCCTGAGGGATGATGAATGCAAAATTTGCATTCATCATTAAAACAAAGAAACGTTAATCTATCACAGTGTACTTACTCATCTATTCATTGAAAACCTACTCCTCCGACAAACAATCCCCCGGTCGCTCTTCCATTCCATATTCCTCCATTAAAGTTTTTAATTTCTCATCTTGAGCAGTAGTAGACTCTTCTAAACGAGCGATCTCCAGTAATGCCTGTTGTCGGCAATCCCAAATCTTGATTCGTAGATTCTGAACTCGGCACTCTAAATCTTTATAAAACTTAAATTCAAAAGTTCGATTAAATTCTTCAATCTGTTCCAGATAGGGGATTCCTTCTTCACAGGTACCAGAAAGCCCTTTCATGGTCCAGTCCTTCACCTTATGGATATTGTCACAATATAAATCAGTCGACTCATAGTCTTCTATAAGCGTATCGTCATTCGTGACAAATTGGCTCCATAAGCGTTCAATGGTGACTCCATTATATTGATACTGTTCATTTAATTCATGCAGTTCATTGATTTTATTCATGGTAGTTTCATCCAATGTCGCTGCATTTGAACTTTGAAGGTCATCAATTTTTTGAAGCGATTCCTCTGCCATTTCACAAACAAAAGTAAACCCATCCATAATATACGCACGAATCAATGGCTCTTTGCTACAAAATTCATAACCGTAAGTATGCAGTACTCTATTTTCTGGAACAAAAGCGTCCCATGCTTTATTCAAATCAGCAACATTATTCTCTGTTTGTTCAATTGCAGCTTCTAACTCCTTGATCTTTCCCATCAACTCTCTATCGGGCGTTACTCCACTTTTGGTCTGTAAATCCTTGATTTGTGCAAGCATTTTTGGTCCTGAATTACATACATCCAAAATGCCTTTTAAGACAAATGCCTTCATGTTTGGAATAGGATTACAAGGGAAAAGAGGAAGGTCAATGTCAAAGCCTGGAGACACCCCACTCTGTACATAACTTTTCCAAGCCACATCCAATTTGGACATATCTTGGTACATAGATTTCATCTTAGCTACCTCTGCTGGCATACCGTCTATATGTGCGATACGTAAGGTGGTTCTTTCCGCTAATCTTAGGGTACGATTTTCAAAAATATTTCTTGACTCTGAAATATCTCCCTGACAAAAATGGTAGTACGCCATCATATACGAATACTTCGCCAAGGTTCTTTTTTCACAGAGTGATTTAACACCTTTGATTGCATCTAATTTTTCTGGAGACACGTCCTTAGTTCGTAAAAATTGGCTCCAAACCCGATCCATACTGTAATAGGCTTTTATCTTTGTCTCTAGATCTTCCAATTTTACTACAAATCCCGGAATCGATTGAAGTCCTTCAGGGTTTATCTCCCGAATTTCTGCCACTAAGTTTTCAGCATTCTCTACCTTACTTTGGCAAAAATTGGAATTCGTATTCATCAATAAATACTTGACATAATTCTTTCGGTCAGTCGCCTTGTTAGGCCTGATTAATTCACTCATATTGGAAATCTTATTGTTTTCCAAAAACTCCTTCCAAGTTTCATCGAAGTTCTGAGCATAAGTGGTACCAGAAATAAAAAATAGGGTGGTTAAAAGGAAATAGAAATAGTAGTTTGGTCGTATCATGAATTGAAATTTACAACATGTTTATTTAGCTTATAGATGGAGGCTTGAGGGTAGGGTTATTCAAGTATAAGAATAACGTTTTTTGAGCATAAATATTCCTCTTTAAACTCAAAAAAGTGACGTTGTTAAGTAAATTAACTATATGTTGATTGATGATGTGTTAAGGGAGGGTATACGTTAATGTTTTTAACTTCATTACTTCTATTTCCAAGGCCCATTTGTCGTTATATTTAAAACTTCTCCTTTTTGGTTGATTCTGTACAACCCTCCTGCTCCCGCTAACCATAAATTTCCTTTTTGATCATTCGTCATTCCCGTAATTGAAATTGGAACATCATAGTTATTGAACACTTCTCCATTGTAACTATATACTCCATTGTCTGTTGTACTGATCCAAATATTCCCTAAATTATCCCTGTAAATTTCGTAGACATCACCACTATTAAATCCTTCAATTTCAGGAAATGAAATGATCGTATCATTGACTAATTTATTGACCCCCCCTTTTCCAAATCTTTGTTTAGGATCGGGGTTATCCTTTTCAGCTACTCTCGTTCCAAACCAAATATCTCCCGCGCTATCAATTTCAATTTCTGTAACATTGTTCGAATGAAGTCCATCCTTCTTTAGAAAATAGGTAAACGATTTCCCATCATATATACAAGCTCCAGTGCCATCTCGTGAAAACCACATATTTCCTTCAGCATCTTCCTTTATTTCAGTTATCCAATCTTTGGTGTCTAAATTTATCGCTGTTTCAACTTTAGGATAAGGAATCGGAAATGGAGTAAATTCTTTTCCATCAAATTTATAGACACCACCCCAAGTACCAACCCAATAGTTGCCTTTGCTATCAATAAAAAATTGGCTAACCATATTGCTATAAAAGTCATCTTTTTTTACACGGAAATTTGTAAATACTTGCCCATCGAATTTTGATATTCCTTCCCCCGTATTGAACCAATAAATACCTTCAGCATCTTCAATTACACTGGTTACTCTATTTGATGGTAATCCATTTTTCCTTGTAAAATATTTTAATGTATTTCCATCGTACTTCGCAATTCCTTTTTGAAGAGTCCCAAACCATAAATGTCCCTTAGAGTCTTCATAAGCACTTATAACATATTCTCCAATTTGAGCATCCGTTTTTTCTTTTATCAAAGTATGCTCTGCATCCGTACTTCCCTTTTTTCCTAGTGAATTGCATGAAGTTGATAGAATTGATAACACTATTAGAACAATCAGTCTCATATTTTCTCTTTTTTCAAAACAGTCGCTATTTATTTCATTATACTCTTCTCTATCGTCTTTTGCATCATCTCTATACCCAGTCTATAAATCTCTTGAGTATAGGCTACGCCCTGTTCCTTACTCATACCTAATGGTTCGAAGCTGCCTGTCCATGTGAATAAAGTAGTAGTTTGGGTTATTTTTGACAATTTCATAGATGCTAGATAACTTTTGTATGGTAAGGGTGATTTAACAATCGAGTAGCTATAACTAAATCTACCTTGTGCTTCTAGCTTATCTATAATTTTTCTACCATCATCTAAAGTAAGAGTTCTTATACTGCCTGCCCTATTTAAAATACTACCCCTTTAACATTTTATCTAAAAGAAACATTCCGACAATTACTCCAAAAATGATGCCGTACACAAACCATTTTTTCAAACTGATTGAAGCCAATTTCACAAACAAATTCTTCATAATTTTATAGTTATGTGGTAAAAAGTTACGCTAGAATTTTCAATGTCGCTCGTAATATTCCATATTTGGTCTTGATTCATTATTTTTCAAAATATATTAAACTAACTTAATACTTGATCATCAACTTCTTGTTGATGTTCTGATATTCCGTGGTCTCCAACTTCAAGCAACGCTCTAATAGATCTAGTTTTCAGCTAATCTACTTTAGTGGAAGTATACTTAAGCTATCATGGTAGCATTCTTTATTTAATCTTCTTTGTATTTTTTATCTTTTAAATCTAATGTATTACACTTACATTTTACTTGTTGTTGTATGCCATTATATTGCACATACATATTGCATGAGTCACAATAGAGAATGGATTCAATATCTTTCCACTTGTCAAATATTTCTTTGATTTCAGGTGATGTAAAATCTGTTGAAACACCCTTCCAATGAGCGCAATAGTTTCTAAATATTGAATCTGTTGAAAAGGCATCTAATTTCTTATAAAGTAAATGCTTTGTTTTTAATTTACTGGATATTCTTGCTCTAAAACATTGAAACAATTCATTTAGAGTATATTGATTATCTAATTTATATTTGATGGGAGTCTCGAAGTTCTGATTTAATTCTTGCAGAACCCATTCCAAATATCTACCAAGAGTTTGACCAGCTTGAATCGGTTTGTCATCATCGAGATTCTCCTGAATTTCTTCAAATATATTTTTCCCTAATTGTACTTTTGGACCTAGGCTATAATCCCAGCCAGAGAACTTTAATCTATTCCAACTTTTAAAAGTTCTTTGAAGTCTATCGAACCATATTTGGTCATGAGTCAAAATTAAAAATTGAAAATCTGAAAAGTGTTGATTCAATAACTCTATTACCTTTGGTCTCTTATAAGCATCAAAACTATTAACAACATCATCTAAAATAACAAATTTAAATTCAGTATTGAATTGTCTAATTGCAGCTAAAAAGACTGCAAGACCAAAACTATTTATTTGTGATTCGCTTAACACTTTAAAGGCAGGTTTCACTTTTTGAGTTGCAAATTCAATCTCTAACTCAACTGCTTTGTCTTTATTCGAAAGTAAAGATATATATGGATTAGCAATGTTAGGGTTATTAGATTCAAGGATTTTAAAATACTCAACTACATTAGATGATATTAAATCAAAAGAGGATTGAATTTTTTCCTTTACCCATTCAATATAACTTGTGGTTACTAATTCAAAATCACTCCTTAATTTTTTTATATAATTTAGAGATTTACTACTTGTTAGATAGTTCTTGAATGCCGAAATTACTTGAGTCAATTTTCCATAATTATCGGCAAGTTTTTGTCTTATTTCATCTTCTTCAATTGTTTTTATATTCTTATCTATTGTGTTAATTGCAGAATCAAATTTATTGTTGATCTTTTCTATTTTATTGAGTAAAGATTCTGACAATTCAGGAAATTCTTCTATATCTGATAATTCTTTATTGATTTTTTTCCTAATAGAAATCAGATCATTTTTTACTATCTTGATTGTGCTGAAAAATGCTTGAAATGAAGAGTCTTTTTCATTTGGTATAAGCATCTGTTCTAAATTCCGTATAAAGTTATTGATGTTATCTCCGAATTTATTTTTGTTTTCTTCAAATTTTTCTTTTTCAGATTTCAAACTGTAAAGTTCTTCATGTTTTTTGTTAACATGACTCTTTAAATCTCCAGTAAATCCACTGTCACATAGAGGGCAAAGATTTTCGCCTTCCTTGAGTAAATTTAATCCTACTTTATAGAGATTCAAAATTAGAAGTTTACTTATACTTGCTTCGTTTTTCTTTAATTCTGAAAATGATTTAGATGCTACTTCGTGGCTACTTTTAAGATTAGATATTCTTCGATATTGACTTACTTTCCTTTTAAGCGATTTCCATTCAGTTAGTTCTTCCGTTTTGGGATCTTTTTGAATTATGGATTTTAATTTTTTTTCTACTTTCTGTAATTCATTTGTAGTTTCAATTATATCTAAAGAATGGTCTTTACAAACTTCATTTACGAACAAAATTACCCGTTCTTCTACAGTTGATGATTCTTTTTTTTGTATTAGTTCGTCTATTTTATCATTCGAAGCATTAAAGAGTCTTAAAAATTCTGCTTCTTTTTGTTTTAGTCTATTTTTATATGTGACGAGATTATCTTGAATTAAAAGTTGTGTTTCAAATCCTAAGTATTTTGCCAAATATGTATATCTCTCAGCTTTCTTAAAATAAACAAAGGTCTGTAAATCTCTATATCTTAAATGACATGGATGCTTTATTATTGATTTAAACTTATCATGATCACCTGTAATTACTGGTTGTGTAATTCTATTTCTATCATATTCTTGTTTAAGCGAGGAAAGTTCTTGTATGTCAAATTCTGCCTCAATATAGCAGTCTTGACCATTTGAACCTTTATGAGGATATTCTTTTGCTGCGGCACCTTCTCTTGCTAAATGTTCTATTTTATTAGAATAAAGCCATTCCCATGAATCTACAATTGAACTTTTACCATTTCCATTTCGACCATAAAGAGCGACTGAAGAATAATTCTTTCCTTTTTTAAAGTCAAGTACTAAAGGTCGTTTTATACCTCTAAAATTTTCAATCGTTATTTTCTTTATTTTCATTACTTTTTGGTTGGAATTTTTCTTTGATTATATCTACTCCTATTGATTTAATTTTTTTTTCAATATCACTATTGAATTTGGCTTCGTTAAAACCTGTTTCTGAAATATTACTTTCTATTTGTAAAATTAGACTTTCTTTATCTCTGTTAGAATCTTTAAATTCTTTAAACCACTTTTTGATTGTTTCCATTGTCTTTTTTTTTGATTGCAACTTGTCAGTATCCTTATCAGTTAACGATATATATACCACGAACCATTCACAAATGATAAAATCGCCTATAAACAAAATAATACTCTAAATATCCAATAGGAAGAAAAAAAGGTAGGTTGTAATCATTGGATAGCGTATTGTGTTATTCGTTTTGGTAAAATTAAATATAATAAAAATACATCACATATCAAAATATTACGTATGCTACTCCTAAGAAAAACAAAAGCGCAAAAATTTCTCTTTGCGCTTTTGTTTTTGAATATTATAAAATATAAATCTAAGTAAGGGGAGAGGCAAGCGGGTTTGTTTTCGTCAGCAGTTGGCCTTAAAAGTAAGCGGTTATAACTATTTAAGGTATATACTCATTCTTATTTTTTGATCCCAGTTTTTATTTGCTCTGCTAAAGCGAT
>CAYOBX010000017.1:0-1721 GCA_964402245.1 uncultured Saprospiraceae bacterium
GCGGGTGCCTATTGATAAGGTGCGGGGTATTGTTTTGGAGGGAATTGATATGGGGACTCTTTTTTCATGATGATGTTTTTTTTAATGATGAATGAGAAATGATGAATGATGAATGCTTGACTTTGACAACGTGATTCATCAGGCTTGTTTGGCTTATTTATTATATAGAAAAGCGACTAGTGTATTTTTATGCTAGTCGCTTTTTTTTGTATTTTCCTAAGTAACGACGAAAGAATAAATCCGTCATTTGGACGAGATTATTTTGGTCTCAGTTTTTCTTGAAAAATCCTTGCATAGCAGGGCTACGGAAGTATTTTTTAAGGAAAAATGAGGGCAAAAGAAGCCGTCCAAATGGCGGAGTTATTTTTTTGCCGTTACTAAATCAGATTTATTTAGTATCATTCATATTTAGTAAAACTAGAATTCATAAACGCTTCAAATCCATCTTGCATTCTAAGGTATGCTAACATTTCATGATTAAGAATCATCTCCGTATCATTTAAATCATTTTCAACTGCTTTTTTAATGCATTCAAATCCTTCTTTCTTATTCTCCTCTATGGAATAACAACAAGCCAAATAGAAATATATTTCAGGATCATTCCTATCAAACTCTAATGCCCATTGAAGTGCTTTTATTGCACTTTTAATTTCATATTCTCTTAAGTGTTTTATTCCTCTAATTTTATGCTCATTATTTTCTTTCTTTTGATTAGATCCAAAATCTATTAAGAAATTTTCTTTAATTATTTTTCCATCGCATCTTAAATCAATTAAAAATTGATTACTTGTTAATCGTTGTTTCTTTGAACTACTTTTTGTAGTTAAGATATATTTTTTATCATGCCCATCTTCCAATAGCGTAAAGAAGTGGTTGTTTCCTGAAAGAGAAAACTTTTTGGATACAACCTTCCCATTAACAAGTACGGTTTGTACTCCTATCCAATTATTGTGAATTTCAATTATGTTATTACCTATTTTTATTTTCTTATCGCTCATTTATTTATTTTTCTGCTTATACATAACGCTTTCCCTTGGAAAAGGCAAAGCCTTAAAGACAATAAACACAAGGCACAGTCTTTGCACTAGCGAGTCAACATCTAGGAGAATCACGTGATTCATCATTCATCATTCATCATTCATCATTCCCTAAAGCTCCTGCCCCGCATAATACCCAGTATCCACATCCTTCAGCATTTTCACAATATAGGTCACTTGTCCAACGTGATAGGAAAAATGCTCCACCACATGTACTAAAATACTCAAACCGCTTTCTTTATAAATTTGTACATCCCGCTTTTCGAGCAAATCCTTTGGTGTTACTTGGTTTAAGATAGCCTCTACATCTTTCTTTAAAACAGTCAATAAATCTAGCAGCTTTTCTAAAGGAATAGGTCCTTGTTCATCGAATTCCTTTTGTCGTTCTCGTACATCTTGATGCCCACCTAAACCAGCAATTACCCATTGGCGTACATTACCACATAAGTGAAGCGTAATGTTGCCAACACTATTAGAATTAGCATTGGGTCGATACCAGATATCCTCCTCCGTCAGCGTATGTAAACATTGCTCTAGTCTAGGAAAGCATTCTATAAACAATCTACGTTTGATCTCTTCTATAAAGACTTCTGAGAATTGATTTGGATAGTTTTCCATATTAACTTAATTTACAAGTGATTATCAAAAATAGAATAACTATTCAGTATACATATTTCTAACTCC
>CAYOBX010000017.1:1821-5966 GCA_964402245.1 uncultured Saprospiraceae bacterium
CCCCCTCTTCGTAAAGAGGGGATTGAGGGGAGTTTAGACGGCATCCTGAATATTAAATATAATCCATGATGAAAGGAGACATTCCTTCTAAGAAAAAGATACCCTTTACTATAAAAGCCCCTTTCCTTCAATATTTAAATGAAGTAGGTCGAGTCATTGAGTTGCCGATCCAGTATGACGACTTAACTCGGATGACCACTTCTGTTGCCTTATTAGATGCAGAAGGCAATGATACCTTATGGGAAACGGCGTATTATAATCCTTCTGATACAAGAGAATTAAATACAGCACTTACCCAAATTTATGCTTTTCTAAAAACAGATGGGGATTTAGGGATGTTAGAACATCTTAAAGTAGCAAGGATTGACTATTGCACCTTTGGGAATACTAAACCATTTAGGGTCAGAATTATTAATGGATTAAATGATAATTATGACCATTTTTATGTAAAAAAAGCAGATGCTTCTCGCCTATATGGTTTAGAATTAGAGGATTTATTATCTCCTAATAAAATTACTTTTTTAATGGATGGTGCTACGCTTATTGAGGAGCATGTAGCAGGCATTCCCGGTGATGATTTTATGGATAGAAATTTGGACGAAACTCCTTTTAATAAAATACGAATTGTAAAAGAGTTTATCAAATTTAATGAGCGTTGTTTTGTCCGTTTATTGGGCGATATGCGAGCCTATAATTATGTAGTAGATATTACGCCAGATATAGAGGGATCGCAGTTTAGAATTAGGGCTATTGATTTCGATCAACAATCTTATGAGGGCCGAAAGAGTTTTTATTTGCCTCAGTATTTTAAAGAGAACAATCCTATTGTTTTTTTAGGTATGGGACAAATGTCCCCTAGAACGGTGAGTCAATATCAATTAGAAGAACGAAGTTTGATCGCTGCTAGAATTAATCGTTCTCGAAAAAGAGTAGATCAGTTGATGCGAGTAATGGTTAATGATACCATCTCTGATGATCGAAAGGTGAAACAATTGAAGGGAGAATTAGCTTATCATCATAAGACGGATACCTTCTTTAAATGTACTAATATGGGAGAAATAGTATTAAATAATATTCAGCTGTTACTGGCCAAGGATTTTAAGCAGAGTATTTTGATTGATTAGGAATGCTTGAAATTTAGCGGTCAGATCGCTTATAGCGATCTGATCGCACATTCATTATTAAACCAAATCTTCATCTCGATAAGTCTTTCGTGGCCTCGGATGAGGTTGATTCAAGTCTAGATGCTCGTCTATATCTAATTCTTCCTCCAGTTGCTGATTTTTTCTGCGATCTTTCATTTTCATGCGCCGCACCTCCTTCTCTATTTCTTTTTCTTCCCATTCATCCTCATCTTCCATTCCAGGAAATCCATGCGCTTCGATATAATGAGCAAATAAACCAATTCCCCAAAAAAAAGCTACAATTCCAAGTACTCTACGCAACGGAGGCAACATAAAACTCATCAAAAACAGAATCGCCATAGTTGATAAGTACGACTGTACATGCTTATTGAATTTTTTCTTTTCTGCTACTTTCTTTTTGGCCTTATCGTAGTAATTCATGTATTCTATTTTTTTAGCTATCAGCCATTAGCCATTAGCTATCAGCTTCTAAATACACGTTTACTTACTTTAGCAAGGATGCGTTCTCTTAGAAGCTAATGGCTAAAAGCTCATAGCTAACGGCTAAAAAGGTAATTTAATGCTAAAAAACCAGTACCTACATTAGTAAACGAATCATCTGCCGTATTTGTTAAAAGAACTTGGAATTTTTCGATGGGGAGGGTATAAATTTCTATAAATTCGGTGGAGTCTAGCTTTTGTTGGCTTACTTTTTTGCAGTCTAATGCTAGAACGCTAATCTGCCGATCTACTCGGTAAGACATTCTAAATTCCTTTAGGAGTACTATCTTTTTTGCGCTATATCCTGTTTCTTCTTCTAATTCCCTCGCTGCGGCTGCGAGTACGGATTCTCCTTTATCAATAGCTCCTTCTGGGAAACTGGTTAGTATTTTCTCTGGTCCTGGTCGGTATTGTCGAACTAAGATGGCATCTAAATCTTTAGTAAAGGCTGCTATGGTTACAAAATCACCTCCTTTCAAAGTATCAAAAGTAGCCTCTTTATTATTAGGCAGTATAAAGGTTTTTTGAATAATTTGCCGCCATCCTTTATAGGCTATTACCTCTTTTACTTTTTTCCAATTCATTAGCGTGTGTAACAAATTTTTAATATATTAGAATAGCGGATCGTTTGGGCACTCCCGTAACACGGATTTCAATCCGTAAACTTCGTAATTCGGATTTTAATCCGAAAAGAGATGGAGTGTTGTGTACTTATTACATGGGGAACTATCTCGCTACGCTCGATAGTTATACGGATTGAAATCCGTGCTACTGGAACGCTTTAAGTAGAGAGACCAAATAAATAAATCAGACGAATTCCTCAAAAAGGTCACACATTCAATTCATTTTAAACATACTCTTATCCCCCCACTCTAATCTTAGCATCTTCTTTATTCAACTCCATAGTCGCTATATAATCTCGTTCAGGAGAATTCTTCTTTTCTTGAAAATTAAATAAAGCTTGTATGCCACTATCATCCATAATCTGACCATGTATTACCTCTAAAATAGGTGTGTTCATACCAGTTGCATCGGCTAATTCTCGCAATGCCTCTCTAGATTTATTACCTTTCAATAAGTCAAATACCGACCGAATTCCAACTGCTCTCAATCGGTCCATATCTTCCTTGGCATAGCAGACCAATTTCGCCTGTCCGATCCAATCTAATAATTGGCGTGCATCGAAGGGGGTTTCTGCAATCAATTGGGTCAAACTAGCTGTCGCTAAATTTTGAGCATTGTCAATACCTATTTCTTCTAACCTCTCTTTATGATAAATACTAATTCCTTCTATATTATAAAGGGATAAAGATTTATCGGTAACGCTATCGCTAGATACAAATTCTTGATATCTTCTTATGATGTAATTCAGAATCCGTTGTGGAAAAATACCTGCTAATATGCCAAGAGCTGGAAGCGAGCCTTTTAGAGATAAGAGATCAGTAGAACTAGTTTCACTACCCAATAGAAAAGAAAGCACTAAAGCAACAGCTGATGCTAGGATAATCCGAATGCCTGCACTGTAATAGACACTAGGAGGTAAATCATTCGCAACCAACCGTCGAATAATATTCTGTCCGATATATAAAAAACTACCTAAGAAGGCAAAAGACAATACGGATAAACTCTGTTTGGCAATAGCCGCACTATTTTCATTGTCAAAAAAAGCACCTACTAGAAAAAAGTTTTTAGATATATCTCCCGTAACACCAAAGATAAAAACAGAAATAGCTACCAAACAAATTAAAAAAGCAAATCCTACAGGAAGAATATATTTACTTGGAGAATAACTATCTCGAACTTTTCGAGAAGTGCTAATCCCCATTTCTGTAATAGATTTCTTAAAATCTTTTTCTTTCTGAGGCAACCTACTTGAAAAGAAAGAAATAGCAGAAATAGGAATAAATCCTGCCACTATCGCTACTAACGAAAAACGTATAAAAGGGGAAAAGCCTATCCAATCCATGTGTAGTTTGTTTTTAGTATGTCTTGTCTTAAAGAACCCGATCCGTGAAATTAGGCATTTCTATTGAAATTTCAAGGAATATTTATTGAAATAGAGGCCAGAAGTCAGACCGTTCTGGTTAGCTTACGCTAACGATCTGACAGCGAAGCGATCTGACTTCTAAAAAATTACTTCTGTAATTTTTCATTATTAGCATGTCGATCTTTATCTCTTTTCGTTTTCTTTTCAAGATTTTTAGTTAAGGCAGCTGTTAAATCAACACCTGTTTGGTTCGCTAAGCAGATCAATACAAATAAGACATCTGCCATTTCATCAGCTAAGTCCGCTTTAGCCGTAGCAGCTTGTTCCTTTTTTTTAAAAGATTGCTCTCCATATATTCTTGCCATCAAGCGGGCAATCTCTCCAACTTCTTCCATTAAAACAGCTGTATTCGTTAATTCATTGTAATAGCGAATACCGATGGTATTGATCCATTGATCTACAGTTGCTTGTGCTTCTTTTATAGTCATATTGGTATATTTGTATCTATTGAAATTTAGGAAGATAGCTTTTAA
>CAYOBX010000017.1:6066-11941 GCA_964402245.1 uncultured Saprospiraceae bacterium
GCTCCCTCTAAAGATATTAAACATACTTGTTGCCGAGTACCAAGCAAAATAAAATTATTTAAAACATACCTAAATATATGACCTTCGCAGATAAAATTCTAGCATTCCATAAAACCTTACAATCAGATTGGAAAGTGCCAACAGGGGTAGATATTTTATATCCGTTTAATAATCCAGATACTTGGGCGGTGATGACTGCCTTTTTCCAAAAATATTTTAGCGACCATAATCAACGTACACTCATCTTTGGAATTAATCCTGGTAGATTTGGAGGAGGTATTACAGGTACTCCTTTTACCGATCCTAAAATTCTCGAAAATATTTGTGGCATTAAAAATTCATTTCATAAACGAAATGAATTGTCTGCAATTTTTGTCTATGAATTTATCGCAGCTTACGGTGGTCCAGATTTATTTTATAAAGACTTTTATATTACTTCTCTTTGTCCATTAGGTTTTGTAAAGGATGGGAAAAACTACAATTACTATGACGACAAGGCTTTACAAAAAGCAGTAGAGCCACATATCATTCATAATATTACTACCCATATTGGTTATGGCTGCAACCGAAAAGTAGCTTTTTGTATGGGACAGGGAAAAAATTATAAGTACTTTAAAAACTTAAATGATCGAGAAAAATTCTTCGAGCAAGTGATCCCCTTACCTCATCCTCGTTGGGTCATGCAATATAAACGTAAGCGTATGGATGAATTTGTTATCACATTTGTAGAGGCTTTTCAGTCTGCCTTGTCTTAGTTAGGGGTCAGAAATCAGGAGTCAGAGGTCAGAAGGAATTCCGTAAAAGAGAACTATGTCGGCTTCGATTCAAGGCGATGCTGCTTTTGCTTACACAGAATGCTCTGACTCCTGACCCCTGTCAACCTCACTCCTAGCCTTCCTTCGATCTATCCTTATTCTTATTTAAACTAAATTTATATTAGATAGGGGCATCAATGTAAAGTGATATATTTAAACTTTCAAAAAAATTGCTACCTATTACCATGATCAGATTGCTTGCAACACTCCTACTTTATTGTACATTTCTAGGAACTATACATTCTCAAATCGGAGGTATTACTGCTTCTAAAATCAACTCTGTTAACCACGCTCCTATCGATGTGGGCCTGGCTGAATTTGAGCCATCTTACAGCTTATCTAAAGCAAGAAAGCAATGGGATCAGAATGGGGATTTATCGCCGCTATACTCGACTATTGATAGTATTGTGATTGATGCTTCTTTCAATCTTAGAATGGCTTATGCGTTGACTAATCAGCTAGAATTTGGGTGTAACCTAGGGGATGGCTATAGCAATTGGTCTGCGAAATATGCTGTTTATACTAAAAATAATTTTGGGCTAGGTTTGATGCTTGGTGCAAACTTTCCTTTTGGTTTTGCAGAAATTGATACTAGGAATCGGACAGTAGATCAGATTGGAACTTACGGATTAGGAATGATTGCCTCATATGAAATAAATGAAAAATCTTCTATAGATTTTAATGCGCAGATTCAAAATTATTTTCAGGATAATGATGACTTGCCTAGTAATGATGTTTTTGTTTCTATTGACTATGGTCATTATGTAAATGACCTCTATCTACTTGCCTCCTTTTTATATCAAACAAGTGATTTTGATGGTTTTCAACAAAACAAACTCACCTTCAGTCCAGGCATCTCTTTTGAAATGAAACCAGAATATTTGATTGTCGCTAATGCTAATTTTGATTTGGTAGGTAAGCAGACGGAGAAGACGCATGGATTTTCTGTGGCGTTTACTATTACACTTTAGTCAAACTACCAACTTTACTTAGTATCGTATGAATACCTTCATATAAACTTTTAGCATCTAAACATACCCCATTAATATTAGGTACTCTGTCTTTTGCGGCTCTTGTAATCTGTGCCGTACACATACCAACCACTTGTCCATTTAAATCTAAGACAGGCCCTCCACTCATACCTGGAATCGCCCGCTTATCTACTAAAAAACCATTGTAGGGTAAGGCTGGATTAAAGTGGGATAATAGAATATGATCCATAATCATAGTAGACTGCCAATATTGTCGAACCGTATAGAAGTTAAGCCCACCTGATGCCAACTTAGTAATATTTGGGAAAGGGTATCCACCAATCACAATAGACCTTCCTTCTGGTGGATTCGTAGCCACTAACTTTAATGAAGAAAGTTTAGTAGCTGTTAAGCGACCTACGAATAAATCCATTTTAGGTATTCTACCCACTTCGATAATCTCTTCTGGCTGAATGCCATTGAAATTAGCATAAGGAACATTGCCCAATGAGCCAAATTTAAAATCGGGATGTCCTATCTGGGCGACTACATGTAAGGCAGTTACAAAGTGTCCATTATCATCTATAAAGAAACCTGTCCCTGCCACATTTCTATTGACATAATGTCCATTTTTTGAAATAGTCTGTATAATTGGAAAGATAGAATTTTTGGAAGATTGTATGGCTTTTACAAACATGAGAGATTTTTAGGTACCACGGAATTTATTCCGTATTCAGGTGCACGGAATTTATTCCGTTGCTATTACAGAATAAATTCTGTGGTACTAGATACGGAATGAATTCCGTGGTACAGGAGTACAGAATAAATTCTGTGTTACTGCTGAAAGGCAAACTGTACAATATTAGCCCCCATTTGCAAAGATCTTTGACGCAATTCCTCTGGATCTTTATGTACCTCTTGATCTTCCCAACCATCCCCTAAATCTGTTTCATAGGTATAATAGCAAACCAATCGGCCTTCATATCTGATTCCAAATCCTTGGGCTGGTTTATCATCATGTTTATGTATTTTAGGAAGACCATTTTTAAAAGTAAATTGCTGGCGATATATTTTATGCTCAAAAGGTAGTTCTCTAAACTCTTGTTCTGGAAATACCTTCTTCATGGCTGCTCGCACATAAGGGTCCATTCCATAATTATCATCAATATGTAAGAATCCGCCAGCTAATAGATAATTTCTTAGATTTTCTGCTTCTGTATTAGAAAAGACCACATTCCCATGCCCTGTCATATGGATGAATGGATAATTGAATATTTCTGCACTACCTACATCTACGGTCGCATAGTCTGCATCAAAATTAGTTCCTAAATTCTGATTACAAAATGTTGCTAAATTAGGTAAGGCCGTTGGGTTGGCATACCAATCCCCTCCCCCATTGTATTTGAGCAGGGCTAATTGTAATGGCTCATTTTCAACAGAAAGAGTTGTGAAATTATTAAATAGACAAAGTGTTATTGCAAAAAATAGATATTTCATGTTTATGGTGTAAAATTAGTTAGAGACGTAGCATGCTACCCCTCTACCTGCAAATTATATGCCTTCGTTTAATAAATTAACAGTATGGCAGGCAACCAAACCCGCTGTTTCTGTTCGTAATCGACTGTTTCCCATATGTACTCCTTGGAAGCCATTGGCAAAGGCTAATTCTTTTTCTGTATCCGTAAAGTCTCCTTCAGGGCCAATCAATATATAAACGGCTTTATTAGGGGTATAGTTGTCTTTCAAACTCTTCTTTTGACCAGCTTGGGCCATCAAACGGAGGGAAATATCTGGAGATTGTTGAATCGCTTCTTTGAAGGGAGTTAATTCATGGATAATGGGTAAGCTGGCTTTAAGGGATTGCTTCATCGCAGAGAGTGCCTTTTTTTCTAAACGATCTACCCTCAGTTTCTTTCGTTCAGAACGTTGACAGAGGATAGGAGTAATCTCGTCAATGCCTATTTCTGTAGCTTTTTCTACAAACCATTCTAAGCGGTCCATATTTTTAGTGGGCGCAATGCCTATGTGTAAATAAAAATCTCGACTATTAAAGTTAGCTATAGTTTCTATAATTTCTACTAAGCAAGCTTTTTTACTTATTTCGATAATACGAGCCTCATAAAAATTTCCCTTGCCATCTACTAATTGAATAATATCTCCTAATTGCTTCCTAAGTACATGGGTGCAATGCCTAGTCTCCTCTTGGTTTAACACCGCATGGTTTTCTTTTATCTCGGTTGTATAGAATAATATCATTGGAATGCTACTGGATATTTAGAAGTCAGAAGTGAGATCGTTCTAATTAGCTTACGCTAATGGAACTGTCAGAAATGAGACGTACAATGTAGACCACGTTGCGCTGTTTACATCCTAAGTCTCACTTCTGACAGTCCTGTAAGGACGATCTGACCTCTGACCTCTGACCTAAGCGGTATGCAATATATCAAAAAATAGATGTGCTGGGTGTTGTTGTAAATCTGCGTCTTGACTAAAAGCTGTTGGCAAGTCTATGAAATAAAGGTACTGAATATACTTATATAGTTGGCTATAAACCGCAGAATCTGTTGATAAAGTCCCCGAAATATTTACGGGTATCTCCATTTGGTTTAATTGAAATTTATCAAATAATAGCAAAATATAGTATAAAAAGTCTTTATCCGATTGAAAAGAAAACTGATTAGAAAAGATTAATTCTTTATTATCAAAAAAGAAAGCATCAACGGTATAGTTTCTGACATTAAGGAACACTTCTTTCCCTGTTCCAGCTTTCTTACTAAAGATCTCTATAAGGGAAGAAAAGCTATGATGTAACTGTGCTTTGCCATCATAAGTGGTGTTAAAAAATGCCACAACATCTGAAGGAAGAGAATAAATTAGTTGAGAATCAACAGATGGAAGAGTATCTGAAAAGATATTTTCAGAAGTAGTTGCTGATGTTTTTAGAGGAAGTAAGTATTGAGCCTTATCGGAATCACTATATAAACGATTAGGAATAATAGTGTAGTGAGGTCCTGCGAATGCAATTTGCACAGTGCCATAAGAGAGGGATAAGGTCGGCTCTTCCAACCAAATATTATCTAGATGACGAGCTAAAGAGGTGTGCTTATTAGAAGTATCAAAATCAATCTTCTTTAATACCAATAATTCTTTAGCATCACTAACATAATAACACAAACTGTCCATTCCGAACAGAATGGACAGTTTATATTGAGCTACATTATTTTTAGAAAAAGAAGATTTAAATATCTCTGTATTTATCGTTCCCAATTTCCTGAAAGGTTTGGTTTATTCATATCCCCAAACTTGATGAAACTACCTGGATTATAGGATGCATCATATCTACGGAATGAAGCATTTGCATACTTACCCATGAAAGTTTTACGGCTTGTTCCTACTTCTACCACATTTACTAGGGTCTTTTGATAGGAAAGCGTATCTGCTTTTATGTCAAAGGATTTTCCACCACCATAAGGGATATATTGTAATGAATCAACGCTCCAACCAAGAGATCTAACAGAGTCTCTTGCTTCTACGAATGTTGTATCATACGTAATTTCACCTGTAAAGTTCGGATCATCTGGATCACCAATTACACTTATGTAAGGAATTCGACCTGTCTTTAATGCGCTTTTTAAATCTTCCCAAGATCCTGCAAAGGCACCATCATGAATACTTCTATAGATTTCCTGTGCTTGTCTTACTTGCATCAATTTGTCTATAACCGCATTTTCTCGCTTATCTTTCTCTGCTTTAAAAGCAATAGGTTCACTAATACTCTGCACTAGCAGAAAAATAAGAAATGCTACAATTGCTAATAATATAAGGTTGATTCCTAATCTCATTGTTGGAAAATTTTCTTTTTTGTTCTAGGTAATTGTTACTATCTATTCATAAGATAATAACGTGTTTAACTGCAAATGTAAAAAAGGAAGACAATTTTATGAAAAAAATCTTATTATTTATATTTTAAATAGATGCTTTTTTTGGTATTTATGGTGTGTATCCTCACAAAAAATAGGAATTATAGGTAATAAGTAAGAGGTAAAAGGTAATAAGTAAGCTCATTTTTACAGTCTTTTCTGGTTAGAT
>CAYOBX010000017.1:12041-23139 GCA_964402245.1 uncultured Saprospiraceae bacterium
GTAAGAGGTAAAAGGTAATAAGTAAGCTCATTTTTACAGTCTTTTCTGGTTAGATCACTCTACTCTGTGCTTCTCTTATGTACAATTAGGTCAGACCTTATTACCTATTACTTATTACTTATTACTTATTTTATCCATTATAGCTCACCTTCCATATTGTACCTTCCGTGGAATCTGACACGTATAAGGAGCCATCTGGTCCAATTGCCAAGCCCATAGGTCTGTGTTTAGCATCTTTTGGGCTTTTTATCACCCCATCTCCAGCAAAACCTTCCGCAAATATCTCCCAATCGCCATAAGGTTGTCCATCTTTAAAAGGTACAAATACTACAAAATAGCCTTTTTGCTCAGGGGATCGATTCCAAGAGCCATGAAATGCAATAAATGCTCCATTTTTATACCGTTCTGGAAACTGATCGCCCGTATAGAATAATAGGTCATTCGGTGCTAAGTGCCCTGGAAATCCAACAATAGGCTGCTTTTTATTTGCACAGCGACCTGCTTTCTTTCGATCGCCTCCATATTCTGGATTCAAAAGCTTTTTATTTTCTTGCCAATCATAATAACAATAAGGCCAGCCACAGTCATCTCCTTTATTTATTTTAAAAAATTCTTCAGAAGGAAATTCCGCACTCTCTTGTTTATTAAATAATTCTGGAAAAAAAGAATTGAATTGATCTCGTCCATGTTGAACCACATACAAACTATTGGTCGCAAAATTCCAATCTAATGCCATTCCGTTACGAATGCCTGTTGCATAGCGAACACCGTCTTTCTTCTGCGTTTGTGCAGGTCGCTTAGCATCAAATTGCCAAATGCCCCCTTGCCATTCTAACTGAGAACAAGGATCCTCACCAGGCGATCCTTTGGTACGTGCCTCTACCATACAAGCATTTGAAGGTGCCCCTACATTCACATACATATGTCCATCTCCATCAAAAGCCATAGATTTCGCATCATGTTGTTGTTGTTTAGGAAAACCTCCCACTATCAGCACTTTATTATCTTCATTAGGCACCAAGTTTGTTCCATCTAAAGAATAGCGAAAAACCTCTGTTGGAGAAGAACTATACAAATCTCCATTATATATAGCCATACCAGTACCACTGTGATCTCCAAAATATTCTACTACATCCGCTGCTACATCTCCATCTGTATCTCTTAATGCAACTATACCTTTACCAGATTTAGGCTTCGCTAATTGTATATAGATATCTCCATTAGCATTTACTGCCATCTGTCTAGCTCTGCCTGTTTTCGCTATAACCGTTTGGGCTAAAAAGTTAGCGGGTAAGGTAATGGTATTATCAATATTGGTAGCAGTTGCAGCCGTTTTAGGTGTTGTATCTGCTTTAGCTTGTGCCTTCTGTCCTTGATTCGCATCCGTCGAACAAGCTATGATTAACAAAAGTGCTAAGCTAGATAGACAGAACTTATTAAACAATATCTGTTTCATATTAAAAAAATTATAGTTTATAAAAACTTTAGGCTAAAAAATGATCCTACAGTTATGGTTTACTCCCAAGCCGTCAGGCTAAGGTTCTTTATCTTGAGACTCGGCAACAAGTATGTTTACTATATTCCTGTAGAGGTAGCGATTTTACTAGGTTTTTTTAAAAAAAAATCTAGCAAAATCGCTACCTCTAAAAAAGAATACCAAAGTTACTACTTGCCGGTTATCAAACACTACTTCCATATTATAACTCATTATCAAAGAATTATTTTTTAGCCTAACGGCTATGATTTACTACTTGAACTACGCCACCAGGTAGCCAAAGAAGAACCCGTAATATTCATCAATGGTCCAAATATAGCAGGAGCTAAACCCATCGTTGGCCCCGTCATCTTTTAATATTTAGAACAGAGAACATAGAGCCGAGAAGCGAGAATAGAGACTCATTCCGTTTGCAGACAATGAAATTTGGTCATTTTCAAACGAAATACATCTCTATTCTCTGCTCTCGCTTCTCTGTTCTTATTTTACTTTATCTACAATTGCGATAGTACCATCTTCGCTAACGGCTAAACGAGTGATTTTCGTGATCCCATAATGTTTAAAGTCCGCCACTTCTTTCCATCCCGTATCAAAAACTTTATTGAATTTGTACAGCTTACTACCATTCCCCATTAAAAAAGTGCCATCTGGTAAATAGATGAAATCTTCACTTTCAGGTAAGGTTTCTATGATATTTTTAAAACGATAAGTATAACTATCCATTTCTTTAATATACCAAGTATCTGCTGCTGTTTTGTGAATGAAGGCTAATTTCTCATTCCCTATTTTTTGAAAGCCTCGGCCTATATTGGTCAGCAATTCCACTGCCGCCCCTGTTGTTTGATTAGCAATCATCATCTTATTTGGTTGACCTACAATAAATAAAGCTACTTTTTCTGGAGTCAACCAATAATGATACCCTACCCCTTTTATATCTTCAAAAATTAATTGTCCATAATTAGTACGGTCCATAGGAAATTTCCATAAGCGTTGTGTACCTGCGCCATCTGCCTCTACTCGTACTGCGGAGAACGTATTACTAGCTGGCATTACCGTTGGAGAATACTCCCCCTCTACAGTAGCAGTCACTCTCGTAATTTTTTTACCTAATAAATCTAAACTATAAATGTCCGTTTGACTATCATCAGGAAATTGAGTCGTGATATATAAAGTGTGGTCGTCTACAAAATGAGGCTGATTGTTATATCCATTTGGATTAAAGCCTGACAAGTATTGAGGATTTGTAAAATGATAATTTTCTCCTTTTTTTATCATTTTAAAAGAATAGACCTTAGTCGTTGGAATAGTTTGTGCGAAGGAAGCTTGAATATAAGTACCCAATGCAAATAATAGGACCAATAATCTCATGATTAAAGAGTGTTTGTTAGAGTACAGCTATTTCTAGAGTAATATACACATGTCTAATTAATTGTTGAAAATTAACCACGAATTCACGAATTCTTAGAGCGAGCTAGGCAAAAATTAGTGAATTCGTGGTTTTTATTTCCCTAATTTGATACGTGTATACTTTATACTAAAGACATACTCCTAATTATATTAATGCGAAAGTACCTCGAAATAAAGAATTTTCATTCCTTTTTTATCATATGTTTATTGTCGAAAGAAAAATAAGCTATATAAGTCTTACTTTTCACTTAATTTTAATAGGTATTGAGAGACACACATAAAACGTTCCGCAGATATGAGTAAAGATATAAGTAAAAGCCCCGAAATGCTTCAGAAAGAAGCAGCTATCAAAAAACTACAAAAACAATTAAGAAGCCGTAAATCTACCCTAAAAGGGTTAAAAACTCGTCTGACGAATAGCAAAAATGAGATTGAGGAAGTTCAATATAAATCCAGCACTCAAGTAATGAGTGCTATGGAACGAATGGAAGAGTTAAAAAAGGAAGTAGCAGAATTAGCAAAAAAAGTATTGAAAATAAAAGGTTTATCAAAAGGCGATAAACGGGCATTACAAGAAATGGCAGAAATATTTGAACAAGATGATATGTTTGGTGAGGAATACAAAGCCTATCAACAACAAAAGGCGGAACATTTAAAAAATGGTTTTTCTTTTGAAGAGGGTGCGAAAGCAAAAATGCGAGATCTTTTTGAAGGGCTACAAGTAAAACCTGATGAACAAGAACAAAAAGATATTCGAAAGATATTTGTGAAATTATCCAATAAATTTCATCCTGATCGAGCTAGAACAGAAAAAGAGATAAAGGAATTCCATGAGATGCAGCAGCAACTAAACCATGCCTACCAAAATGGAGATATACAGACGCTTTTAGAGCTGGAACGTCTACTGCTGACGGAAGAGATTGATCTCAGTGATCCTAAGGCTTATACAGCAGATGTACTCCAACAAGCTATTGAGCGTTTAGAAAAAGAATTGTCTTTTATTGATAATCAAATTCTTAGAGTACGACAAGAGATCAAAAACCTAAAAGATTCTGATCTTGGTGGTATGCTAACGGACTTGAGGAAAGCCAAGAGAGAGGGATATGGCATTGATGATTCTATTGAAGAAATGGAACAGGGCATCAAAATGTTTACCGAAATGCGAGATGCACTTAAAGATTCTTTGAAGCTTGGTAAGGTTTCTCCTAAATTTATGCAATTGATAATGGGTGGCGGCAGCCCTATGGGATTCTCTAATGATGGATCAGAAATGAGTCCACAAGATATGATGAATGCCTTAGCGGAAATGATAGGAGGGGATGAAAAAGGAATGGAAGAATTGATGGAAATGATGAATGGAGGTGCTTTTGGTGATACTGACCCATTTGATGATGCTGATCCATTTGATGATGCCAAATTCAAAGAAGGACAGTCTGTCAAATTTACGAAAGATGCTAAACATTCAAGAGCGAAAAATTTTAGCTTTAAAAATCATATAGGAAGAGTGGTAGAGGTCGATTATAATCAAGAAGGTCAACTAGAATATACGGTATCATTAGATAGCGCATCTCTCGCAGCTTTGCCGCCTATGGCTATTGCAGGATCTATAGAATGGGGAGAAGATTTTCAAGATATAGATGGGATTTTAGAAAAGGATTTAGTGGCTTGTAAAGCAAGAGATACGGCGGAAGATAGCCATATGAGTTATCGAAAATTCTTACATCAGTATAAATGGATGGACTTAGATAAGAAACAAGCTAAAAGAATACGAGATATTCTATTAGCAGACCTTAGAAAAAATGATCACGAAAACTGGGAAGACTATTTAAAAAAATTGAAGTTTCCATTAAATGCTGCTATCCGAGGTTTAATGATATATCCAATAAACACAAAAATAAAAATACTAGGTATCGAACATATAGATCCTCATGATGGTATCATCGTAAATGTAAAAATGGGTAAGGAAAGAGGCTTATATCCTTTATTTGATTTAAAAGCACAGGATGAACATTCAAAGCTACATGCAATACTTGAAGACTATGAAGAATGGTTTAATGATTATACTATGGATAATGACGACGATGATGGTTTCTTTTTTTAGGAAAACTAATAAGAAACTTGCAAAGACCTAAATTAATCAATAGATTTGCAATAGAATAATATTAATCTATTATGAATAACAATTTTACTTTTAGCTTCTTTTTTTACTTTTATGGCCAAGCCTAAGAGGAGCTACCTTATTATTGTTTATCTAAGATTAATAAATGGCTCCGAAAGGGGCCTTTTTTGTTTTAGAAACGGTCAAAAATAACTTCCCGATTTTCAAATGATTCCTTTTTCATAATGGGTTGAAAATCTATTTTAAAAAGAATCATTTGAAAAACTTTAAAAGGAAAATTATTTTTTTGACCAATATTTAGCAATGAAGAACCAAACCAGTTATTATTTTTTCTTTTTTTTTGGTTTTCCCACTAGGGAACTCTAAATGGTTTGGTATTGAATAATATAACCTAAAGAGTTCCCAATACAATTGGCAACTCTTTTTTATTTTGGGTCTTCTGACAAATCTCGTGATTGTAGTGGATTGTCGAGGTTCTTTATCTTGAGACTCGGCAACAAGTATGTTTACTATCTTTCTTTAGAGGTAGCGATTTTGTTAGGTTTTTTTATAAAAAAACCTAACAAAATCGCTACCTCTAAAAAACTATATCAAAGCTACTGCTTGCCGATTGCCAAAAGCTACTCATAATTATTTGATAATCAGATAATTATTTTTAGCCTAACGGCTATGGTTACAAACCTCGACGATCCTAAACATTCCACGACATTTGTCAAAGAATCTTATTTTAAAATCACACATATGCCTAAAAGCAATGGAACTATAAGTGCCACTTCTCTAGAACTAGAAGAAGATACAGAGAATGATACCAATATAAAAATAGCTATACAGGGACACCCTGGCGCTTTCCATGATGTTGCTGCCCGATCCTACTATTCAGGAAAAGAAGTAGAAATCATCCCTGCTGATTGGTTCGACAATGTAGTCGAAATCGTAGAGGATCCAGGCAAGGCAGATGTTGGTTTGATAGCTATTGAAAATACTTTAGGAGGTGGTATTTTAGAAAATTATAAACTAGTCAACCAATCTAATCTCCATATCACAGGAGAAATTTACCTCCGAATTGTTCAAAATTTAATGGCCTTACCCGGTCAAAAGATTGAAGATTTAACGGAAGTCCATTCTCACTATATGGCCATTCGCCAATGCAAACCTTTCTTTAAAAAGTATCCCCATATTAAATTAGTAGAAACCTCAGATACCGCACTTAGTGCAAAAAATATTAGAGAAAAAAATCTAAAAGGAGTTGGTGCAATTGCTAGTTTCCTAGCGGCTGATTTATATGAGATGGAATTATTAGCAGAAGGCATTGAAACGAATAAGAAAAACTTTACCAGATTCTTAGTATTGCAACATCAATATTTTTCTGGTAACGATTTAACGCAAGTAGATAAGGCAACGATCTCTTTTACAACCAGCCATGCACCTGGTAGTCTCAATAAAGTATTATCCGTGCTAGCTGCTTATAATATAAGTTTATCAAAAATCCAATCTGTGCCTATTGTAGGTCGAACTTGGGAGTATATGTTTTTCGCAGACATTATTGCGGAGAATGCAATGCGACTAGATCAAGGATTGAGAGCAACTAGGCCTATTTGTAATAATTTGAAAGTCTTGGGAATGTATGAACAGGGGAAACATTATTAGAATCAGGAGTCAGAGGTCAGATCGCTGCGCTGTCAGGGGTCAGATGTATGACGTTGACAACGGCTTGTTCAACATCATTTTCGGTGTCTGACAGCGTAGCGGTCTGACTTTTGACAGCGCAGCGATCTGACAGCGCAGTGATCTAAAAAAAAATCTATGTACTACTTATTAATTTACGACCTAGTAGATAATTATCTCGCAGCACGACAAGCTTTTCGTGCACAACATTTTGAGCATGTTAAAGCGGCTCAAGCGCGTGGAGAATTTATTCTTGGTGGTGCATTTGATCCAGCAGAAGAAGCAGGCTTGTTATTTAAAGTGGAGGATAAGTCCATCATTGAAAATTTTGTAACTACTGATCCTTACGTCATTAATGGATTGGTAAAGGCATGGCATATAAAAAAGTGGACGATTGTGATTGGATTAGATACTTAAAGATTATTGGATGCAGAGTTCTAATATGTTATAAAAGTAACTTCTGGTCATCGGCAAGCAGTAGCTTTGAATTGTTTTTTAGAGGTAGTTATTTTGCTATGTTTTTTTATAAAAAAACATAGCAAAATAACTACCTCTAAAGAAATATAGTAAACATACTTGTTGCCGAGTCTCAAGATAAAGAACCATTTAGATTAAAAAAAATGATTCAAATTAAAAAAATAGGTTTAACAGAATTAGACGATGCAGCTATATTATTTAATGCCTATCGAGTATTTTATAATAAGCCATCAGATATAGAAAGTGGTAAGGCATTTTTAAAAGAAAGAATTCAAAAAGAGGAATCTGTTATATATGGTGCCTATGAAGGAGATACGATAGTTGGATTCACCCAACTCTATCCACTTTTTTCTTCTACTAGAATGAAGCGTCTTTGGTTATTAAATGATTTATTTGTGCAGCCTTCTGCTAGAGGAAAAGGGATTTCTATTCAATTGATTGATGCCGCGAAAGATTTATGCAGACAAACAGATGCCTGCTCCCTTTGCTTAGAAACAGGTCTAGATAATGTGATTGGTAATCAATTATATCCTAGAACAGGGTTTGAGCTAGATGATGAGTATAATCATTATGAGTGGACAACTGTTTAATTATTGAACGCAGAGGTGCGGAGATGCAGCGTAGTGAATACTCTGTGATATTTCTGTGTCTCAGTGTTCAATTATCATACTAATATGCAACAAAGAGATATAATTCAAGATCAAATAAATCAATTCGGAAAGGTCTTTGGTAAGGGGATTTCGAGAATGCTGGGTCTAGATAATAATGAAGATATATTAATAGTATTAGAGGAAGTAGAAAAGGAGTTAAGTACCGAACTAAATATTGATTTAAAGAAATGGTTAAATCTTGACCAAAAAGCATATGAACAAGTATTAAAAGATCGTTTAAATAATCATGAACAGCCATTAGAATTGCTAGGCAATTTATTATTTGAAATGGGCAAATCTTGTGGTCCTGAAGGGCAGTTAAAAATGCAGTATTTAGAAAAAGCACTATGGACTTATAATTACTTACATCAACAGTCCTCCACTTTTTCATTGGACCGTTTGACAATTATTAATGCTATCCAAAAGGAAATCAATGAGTAAGCCGAATCAATACACTCATATCTATCATTGCGTCATTCCAAGTTATTGGGAAACTTACAAGGATAAAGATGTATACTTCCCAGAACCTTTTGAACAAGAAGGTTTTATCCATGCTTGTAGACTCGATCAGATAGAGCATGTACGAACAAGCTATTATGTAGGTGTGCCAGAAATAACTGTTTTGAAAATAGATACCTCCAAGTTAATCGCTGAATTAAAAATAGAACCTGCAAGTGGTCAAGAATTTCCGCATATCTATGGAGGCATTAATAAAGAAGCCATTGTAGAGGTTTTAAAACTAGAGCAAGAAATATAATGTCAAAAAAACATCAATATACGATCACCACAAAATGGATAGGCAATCTAGGTACTGGAACCAAAGATTATAAAAACTATAGTCGGAATCATGAAATCACAGCTATTGGTAAACCAACAATACCTGGTTCTTCAGATTCATCTTTTAGAGGAGACCCAAGTCGATATAATCCTGAAGATTTATTTGTATCCACTTTAGCTAGTTGTCATATGCTGTGGTATTTGCATTTATGTTCTGTGAATCACATTACCGTAATTAGCTATGAAGATAAAACAGAAGGCACCATGACAGAAGCAGCAAATGGAAGTGGACAATTTGAAAGTGTAACACTCTACCCTACTATTACAATTGCTGAAAAAGACAAGATAGACTTGGCTACTTCTTTGCACCATGAAGCGCATAAATTTTGCTTTATCGCTAATTCTGTAAATTTTCCAGTTTTATGTGAGCCTAATATCAATTAAATGAATATTAATCAAAAATTAAATATACTAGCAGCAGCGCCAGATTTACTAGAAGAATTGATAGCAGAAGTGCCTAAGTCAATGCTCAATGAGCGAAGAATAGCTGGCAAATGGAGCATTCATGAACATGCTTGTCATTTAGCGGAAGCACAACGCATGATTATTGACAGATTTAAGCGGTTTAAAAGCGAAAAAAAACCGACTTTTGCGCCTTATTTGCCTGGCACTACAGTTCCTGATGATAATTTAGCTAAAATGGATTTGCAGGAACAGCTATTGAATTTTAGAGCCAACAGAAAAATAATGATCGAATTGTTGCAATCCTATACTTCAGAAGACTGGTCAAACGAGGGTAGTCATCCAGAATACAGGAGTATCAATCCACTCCTTTGGGTACGACATGTAATGATGCACGATCACTTTCATATGTATCGAATCGAAGAGTTATGGTTAACAACTGATGACTATCTTCGGAAGAGCTAGGGGTCAAGAGTCAGGGGTCAGAATACATTCCTTAAGTAACGACAAAAAAATAACTCCACCATTTGGACGGCTTCTTTTGCCCTCATTTTTCCTTAAAAAATACTTCCGTAGCCCTGCTATGCAAGGATTTTTTAAGAAAAACTGAGATCAAAATAATCTCGCCCAAATGACGGATTTATTCTTTCGTCGTTACTAAAAGATAATTATTTCGACTTCGTTTCAAGGTAATATTGCCTTCGATTAAGCAAAATGCCCTGACTCCTGACCCCTGACCCCTGAACAATTTTACATAATCCCGGCTGTTTATTAAACAAGCCAATAATCTTTAAACACATTGACAACGTCATCTTTTTTTAAATTTTTATGCTTAGGACTTTTAGTAGTACAAATTGCTTGTAATGAAGATCCAACAATAGAAGTATCTGGCCTTTTTGCAACTTACCAAAAAGCTATCGCAGATAAACAATATGAGAATGCCTCGTATATGCTAGATCAAAAAACGGCACAATACTATGAGCGCTTAGTCGACCTAGCAATGAACGAAGAACGATCTAAATTAGAAGCCCTCAATTTTAAAAGTAAATTAATCGCTTTAGCCTTACGCCAAGAATATTCTAAAAAGGAATTAAAGGCATTAGACGGTAGACAAGTTTTTGCATTCGCGGCAGAGCATAAAATCAATGCCCTAGATTCCGTTGAATTATATAGCATTGCTAAAATTGTAATGGACGCAGATTTTGCAAAAGCTGCTGCCCGAATGAAACGCAAAGGAGAACTCACCAAGGAATTTTTAAAATTCAATAAAGAAGGTGGTGATTGGAAAGTGAATTTTGCAGGTATTATGAATGAATCCAATAATCAACAAACTAGTGTGGAAGTTACTGGTATCAGAGCAGAAAATAAACGAATCGTTCAGATCATCAAAAACATTTCTAGCAAACGATTGAAATCTAATATTTGGACACCTGCAAAGCGTTGGTAAGTAGAATAAAATAAATAAGGCGGGCAGCTTTGCTGCCCGCTGAAATAGTGGGTTTGACGGCTTCGCCGCCAAACCTTCTTATACAACTTTTAGATAGTATGAAAACACAGTTCAATCTTTTAAGAGCCACTAGAAAGAATATTCTAAAAGCTATAGAAGGACTTTCTTTAGAAGCCCTCAATACCATTCCAACAGGTTTTAATAATAATATTATTTGGAATGCGACACATGTGGTAGTAACCCAACAATTACTAACTTACGGTTTAACGGCTAATAAATTGAGAATTCCAAAGGAAATCGTTACAGATTATAAAAAAGGATCAAAACCTGCTGAGCCAGTTTTAGCACAAGATGTATCGCAAACAGTTGATTGGTTATCAGATTCTGTTGATTGGTTAGCGGAAGATTTAGATCTAGAAATATTTAAAGAATTTAAGACCTATCCAACTAGTTATGGATATACTTTAAATTCTATTGAGGATGCCGTTACCTTTAATAATGTTCATGAGGCAATGCATTTAGGATGGATCAATGCCATTAAAAAAAGTCTTTAAAAAGAGGTCTACAAAAGAAGTCAGAGGTCAGACCGACTCTGTCTG
>CAYOBX010000017.1:23239-26160 GCA_964402245.1 uncultured Saprospiraceae bacterium
GTCTGACTTCTGATTTCTCAAATCTGACTTCTCAACCAAAAACTATGCTAGTAGCAAACCAACCAGTCGTAAAAACGGCATCCCGATTAGGAGAAGTTAAAGAATATTATTTCTCTACTAAATTGAAGGAGATCGCCAAAATGAATGAAGCGGGAGAGCGGGTTATTAATTTAGGAATTGGTAATCCAGATATGTCCCCTCCAAAAGAGGTGATTGATACATTAATTGTCCAAAGTCAACAGAAAAATGTACATGGCTATCAGAGTTATGTTGGGATTCCTCCATTAAGAGAAGCTTTTGCAAATTGGTACCAAAAGTATTTTGATGTGTCCCTTCAAGCTGATTCAGAAATACTTCCATTAATTGGTTCTAAAGAAGGGATTATGCATATCTCTATGACTTACCTAGAACCAGGAGATGAAGTATTAATTCCTAATCCTGGATATCCAGCTTATAGAGCGGTAGCCAATTTGACAGGTGCTAGTGCTAGAGAATATAATCTGTCTGAGCAAAATGGGTGGTTACCTGATTTAGAGGCTTTAGGGCAGCAAGATTTAAGTAAGGTAAAAATCATGTGGGTCAATTATCCACATATGCCAACTGGAGCGCAGGCCACAAAAGCCTTCTTTCAAGAATTAGTTGGCTTTGCAAAAAAACATCAGATTTTAGTTTGTAATGACAATCCATATAGCTTTATATTAAATGATCAACCACTAAGTATATTTAGTGCAGAAGGGGCAATGGATGTGGCTTTAGAATTAAACTCTCTGAGTAAGGCTCATAACATGGCAGGTTGGAGAGTAGGAATGTTAGGAGGAAATAGTCAATATATTCAGAACATCTTGCGCTTCAAAAGTAATATGGATTCTGGTATGTATCGCCCTTTACAGTTAGCGGCAGTGAAAGCATTAGAAATGGAGACCTCTTGGTATGAGGGAATGAATGCTTTTTATAAAATGCGTCAAGAAAAAGTATTTGAATTATTAGACTTATTAAAGTGTGAATATAATCCCAATCAAACAGGCATGTTTGTTTGGGCTAAAATACCTGATACCTACGAAGATGGTTTCAAATTATCTGATGAGATACTTTACAATACCAGAGTCTTTATCACACCAGGCGGTATTTTCGGCTCACAAGGTGATGGCTATGTAAGAGCATCCTTATGTAGTGAAGTAGATACATTTGAAGCCGCTATCAAGCGTGTAGGAACTTTTTTGAATACTAAAAAATGATCATAACAGTTGTTGGTATAGGTTTAATTGGTGGGTCTATGGCTATCAGTTTACAAGAAAGTGGTTTTGCTAAAAAAGTTATAGGTGTAGATGCATTGCATGAAAATGAAAAGAAAGCTGTAAGACGATATTTGGTAGATGAAACAATGCCCCTAAAAGAGGCAATTGAACAATCAGATATTATCATTATTTCTACCCCTGTAGATGTCATGCTTAAAATCATTCCTGAGGTATTAGACTTAGTAACAAATAAGCAAATAGTCTTAGAAGTAGGGTCGACTAAAGAATACTTATTAGCAGTCTTAAAGGAGCATCCAAATAGAAAACGATTGGTCGCTACGCATCCAATGGCGGGTACAGAATACTCCGGTCCAGAAGCAGCGATTCCGAATTTGTTTGATGGAAAATATACGGTGATTGTAGATCAAGAAGATAGTGCAAAGGATGCTGTTGAAAAGACAGAACTATTGTATAAGGCAATGAATATGAAAATTGCCTACTTAGATGCTGTTGCACATGATGAGCATACGGCCTATGTTTCTCATATTGCGCATATTAGTTCTTTTGCTTTAGCTTTGACCGTATTAGAAAAAGAAAAAAATGAAAGTCGCATATTTGAATTAGCTAGTAGTGGATTTGGTTCTACTGTACGTTTAGCAAAAAGTTCTCCTGATATGTGGATACCCATTTTTCGACAGAATAGAGATAATGTATTATCTATTTTAGATGAATATATTAGCACTCTTTCTCAATTTCGGACAATGCTTATCAAAAAAAATTTTGAAGAATTTCATAGTAAAATAGAAGAAGCGAATACTATTAAAAAAATTATTGATTAAATCTTTATTGAAGTCAAAGAATTGAATTATTTAAAATCAGAAGTCAGGCATATTACTAAAAAAAAGTCTATGCCTGACTCCTGATCAGTAAGACCAATTTCTTGAAACTTAGTAATGTTGTAAATTATCTCATTATGGAAATGAATATTAAACCTGCAATAGACAAGCAGCCTGGCAAACCAATTATCATAGCAGGTCCTTGTAGCGCAGAATCCGAAGAGCAAGTATTGAAAACAGCTAAAGCATTAGCTAAGCAAGGTATAGATTGCTTCCGCTCTGGTATCTGGAAACCTCGTACTCGTCCTGGTTCTTTTGAAGGTGTTGGCTCTATTGGTCTTGGCTGGTTAAAGAAAGTAAAAGAAGAAACTGGATTACCCGTAACAACAGAAGTTGCCAATCGGGAGCATGTTTTTGAAGCACTAAAAGCAGGGATTGATGTATTATGGTTAGGAGCTAGAACTACGGTAAATCCTTTTTCTGTTCAAGAAATTGCAGATGCGCTGAAAGGAGTAGACATTCCTGTATTAATAAAAAACCCGATCAATCCTGATGTAAAATTATGGATGGGTGCTATTGAACGGGTCCATAAGGCAGGGATTAGTCGAATTGGTGTGATCCATAGAGGATTCTCTTCTTTTGGAGATTCCAATTATAGAAATGAGCCAAGATGGCAATTGCCTATTGAATTAAAAAGATTAGTTCCAAACATTCAAGTAATTTGTGATAATAGTCATATTTGTGGCAGAAGAGATACACTAGCTCCTGTTGCACAAAAAGCAATGGACCTACAGTTTGATGGATTGATGACAGAGGTTCATCCAACTCCTGATGATGCTTGGAGTGATGC
>CAYOBX010000018.1:0-5542 GCA_964402245.1 uncultured Saprospiraceae bacterium
TTTTTAACGTTTTTGGCTTAATTTTTAGCGAATACATTTTTATAAGAAAACCCTTTAAAGGATAGATTCCTTGAGGCGGTCTAAAAAAACGCAAGTGAATTTTATAAGCAAAATATTGTATTGAACGCAGAAGTGCAGAGATGCAGAGAACAAATATAACTCTGCATCTTTGCGTTTCTGCGTTCAATTATATTGTCATTGTTTTTGTAAAAAATCTTTTTAGACAAGCCCATTATTCCTAATAAAATTACATATGGCTATTATCCGCTAATAAAAGCTTACTCTTTTATACCTCCCCAATTTCCTTCTTACCTACCTTTGCTACAAAGAACAAACTTATATAGTAATGAGTCAAAAATAAATTTTCATTTTCAAAAGAAAGTCCTTCACACCTATTTTCACTAATATGCAACACAAATACCTATTCATCGCAGCATTACTATGCTTTCCATTTTTATTAAATAGCCAGTCTTTAGGATCATCCGTTATCGCAAGAGGAGGCATCTCTATAGGAGGACCAATAGGTCTTTCAGACATTCCTTCTGAAGCAACAGGTCAACCTGGTCTAGGGCCTAATTTAAGTCTCCTTTGGAGAGAACAATTTTATTCCAATTTTTCTATATCGATTGGCATTGGCTATAGTGAAAAAGGAGCGACTTTTACTAGTCCAGTTAGTGGGAAATATGATGCAGCAAAGGGGATTTTAGGAGAAGAATTTCCGATCCCTTTAAGAATTAGTTATACAGGTTTAGTGGATGGCACCATAGAAAATCGGTACTTAGATTTTCCAATTGTGGCAAGTTATCATACGAAAAAATGGCGATTTGGCTTAGGCTATCAATACTCTAAATTATTGAAAGGTAGCTTAACTGGATTAGTAGATGTCAAGGCCTTATTACTCACCTTTAGAGATCAGGTATTTGATGAATCCAGCATTATAAAAAATAGAGAAAATGTGGGAATTGTTAGTATTGGTAGGCAGGTCTCTAATCGACTTAATATCTCGCTGGATGCGACTATGAGTTTTGACAGGTTATTGAATAACAATTTAGAGGAGGGACTGGTTAACCCAAGAAATACATATGTTCATTTATTAGTGGGCTTTACTTTGTTTGATATACAGCGGGATAGTCGATACTCACGCCCGTAACACGGAATTTATTCCGTACAACAGTACCACGGAATTTATTCCGTACAACAGTACCACGGAATTTATTCCGTATGATATGATTTCCACGGAATAAATTCCGTGGACCATAGTGCAGAATAAATTCTGTGTTACTGGTGCTATCTCAATACCGTCACATCCCCACGAATAATATCTCCCTCAGAAATATCTAATCGAAGGATATAGTAATAAGTTCCTTCTGTGATCGCTACACCATTATTGTCACTACCCTGCCAATCATTGTTATACGGACTTACTTTATAGACGACATCTCCCCAACGATTAAAAATAACCAATTCACTTTGTGGGAAATCTTCTATAAATAATTCATCAAATATTAATACATCATTGAGTCCATCTCCGTTTGGAGTAATTGCATTCGGGTTAAACTCTAAAGAATCTATAGCCTCTGGACGAACGACCAATCGAACGGTAGCATCCGCACAAACATCTGCGCAAGTAGCGCTACAAATTTCGTATTGAAAATCTTGTCTAGTTGGTCTGCTAGGTAAGTCTAAGGAATAAACTCCTTCTGATTCTTTATTTAAAATAGAAGTAGCAGGGTCTCTTATAATATTAATTGCAAAATTCTCCGTGTTTGGCTGGTCATTACCCACTAAGTCCAATTCCACGGTTCCTTGTCCAACAATAAATTCAAAATCATCTTCTACCGCTATTGGTAGCGTAAGGGCATTGACAATAACCGTATCCGAAGAAAAATCTGGACAATCATTTGAAGATAAAGTCCATATAAATTGATTCTCTCCTGCTGATAGACTAGTCACATTTGTCAAAGGATCATTTGCATCAATTTGCCCACCATTGAGTACCCTCCATATACCTGTAATACCGTCAGTTGTTGGGTTGGCAGATAAAGCGGCTTCTCTACCACAAACTTCTATATTCTCTCCAGCCTGAGCAACAGGCAATATCTCATCTGATTCTATTATGACCACATCTTCCACTCTACAATTATTGGTCGTATCTCTAATGACTAGCGTATAGGTTCCTCCAAGATTGATCTCTGGCATCAACGTATTGGCACCGGCAACAATAGAGCCGTCGTTTGTTGTCCATTGAATGACTAGATTTTCATTAAAAGAAGAATTACTAGCATCAAGCGTCATTTGCTCATTACAAGTCAACCTAAAGCCTTCTCCTGCATCTATCTCTGGTAAAATTGCTGTATTTGTTACCACTACTGTTGCTCTATCTTCACAACCATTATCTGCGGTAAGCGTTAATAAATAAGTTCCAGCAGAATCGACTACTAGATTTTTAGTATTCGCGCCAGATATAATATGTCCATCTACGGTAGTCCATTCTATAGTAGCGGTATTCGTTCCATCATCCGTAAAGGAACTGCTAGCATCTAAAACGATAGTATTATCAGTACAATCTAACGTTCGCTCCGTTTCTTCTACAATGGCAGCTGGCGCAAAAACCTCTGAAGACACCACTACATCCGATGTACTAGAGCAACCAGATATATCATTAATTGCTTCTAAAGTATAAGTTCCTATTTGACTAACAGTAGGTGTTAAAGTGGTTTCATCACTAACAATTTCGCCATCAGTAGTAGTCCATTGATAAGAAATATCCGCTCCACTATCAGAGTTTAAAGCATTCAATTTGAATGGTTCTATTTCGCAATCTGCCAATGGAAAATTACTCCCTGCATCTGCAATAGGAAATGCTTTATTTTCTGTTACTTCGACAGAGCCAGAACCTTGACACTCCGCCGCCTCATTAATCACTGTCAAGCGATACCTACCCGCTTCTCTTACAGTGAATAATAATTCTTCTGAAATAACTTCCTCCTCTTCTTCAAATCGCCATTCATAAGTAATACCTGCTCCTAGAGAAGAAGCTTCACTACCAATACTAACCGAATCTAATGTACAAGTTAATTCTCTAACTGGACCAGCCTCTGCAATAATACCATTGTCAGGATCTGGAAAAACATTGATTCTTGCCGTATCTTCACAATTGTTTGCGGTGTTTCTAACAACGAAAAAGTAGGTTCCAGTTTGGTTGGTTTGGGCAGTCAAACTATTTGCATCTCCACAAAAAGTTCCAACATCTGTTGTCCAAGTATAAGTAAGATCATCTCTTATAAAATCTGCTCCAAGATCTCCTATTTCAGGTATTAAATCTATACAATCTTCACTACAGCCAATCGTTTCACTGTTTGGGAAAGTAGCGACTGGTCTAGTCGTATTTTCAACTACTTGAACTCTAGCGGTATCTGCGGCACAAGCATCATTTTCATCATTGACAACAATAAATAAATATTCTCCAAGGGTACTCACCGCTGCAGTATCTTCTTCTGAAATAGGCGTCCCATCAATTGTTGTCCATGAATAAAGAAACTTAGCTCCACTAGAAGTTCCATCTAAACCATCGAATATAGGTCTGAGTACCGTTCTCGTTTGGTTACATCCAATAAATGCTTCGGGTCTCGCCTTTGCAACAGGTAGTTCTGGATCTGCAAATACTCGAACAGTATCTGTATCAAAACAACCCGTAGGATTATCTGTGACTCTTAAAATATAAGTACCTGCTTTAGTCACATTGATAACGGAAGAGAGATTAATATCAGGTTGAAAAAAATCATTCTCTGTCTCCCATTCTATTTTAAAGTTTCCTCCCTGATCAGACATCCTACCATCCAATATTACAAATTCACCACATCTAAGTGTTTGATTATCCCCTGCCTCCGCATTTACTATAGGAGTATTTTCATTGACAAAAATAGCTTCTGAGGAAGTACAACCATTACTTGCATTGTTTATTAAAAAAGAATACAGACCTCCTTCTTCCACTACTAACTGCAAAGGGTCAGCACCTGTTAGCGTATCTCCTTCACTATTTGTCCAGTTAAATTCCCATTCATTTCCATTAACAGATGACATGCCGGTTAACGCAATTTGTGTAACATTACAGGTTAATTCTTGATTGTCTGCCTCTATATTTAAAGCAGGACTAGCAGAATCAACAATGACTAAAGTATCCGAATCTGAACATTGGTTAGCATTCGTTATTGTAAAAACATAAGTTCCTATACCTACCGCAGTAGCTCCAAATCCTCCTATGGTATCAGAGAATGGTTTAATTGATCCTCTACCAATAGCCGTCCAAGAAGGAGTTACTACACCACTAATTGCATCAGGGCTTTCTTCAAAATCTCCAAGTAATTGGACTTCATGTAAATCTGGATCAACGCAACCTACATCTAGCGTATCTCGTCCGTTAATATCTGCAATAGCGGTAGGGACTCTAGTATCATCTATACTTACCGCTGTACATCTAGTTTCATTCTGATCCAAAGTAATACTAAATACAGATAGACAGACAGAATCTACTTGAGCAGATAATAATCTGTTTAGAGAAGAACTTGTGGAGCCTTGTTGCATATCAGGAGTGTCATTCAAAGTCCAAAAGAAAAGGTAGTTATCTTGTACACCAGCAATAGTCGCATCAATACTACCATCAGTATCACAAGTTGGTTCTGTAAGATTAAAAGATTCAATACCGAATGTAGTGAGGCATACTTCTGACCCTTCATCATTAATACCTATATGTCTACCTCCAGTAACTGGATTGGGATCATTAATTATTTCTGCTAATTGTTGGTTGCCTTCTAATAATGCATCTACAGAATCTGGAAATTCAATTTCTGTACAAGCACCTATATCTCCTATTGTTGTGAAACATAAATCAAAAATAACATCTCCATCATCTAGACTAAATGATATATCATCATCATCAAACCAAATCAATGATAACTGACCAGGGGTCTCCGTATTTAAATTAACTGGATTAAAATCAGGAAATTGAATATTACTAAGACTATCTAAACTTAGCACTGTAGAATCCCATTTAACCAATATAGTTGCTATAAAAATATCTTTAAAATCTCTCACTGTTACAGGAACACATACAGATGTATTACGAGCTAGATTATCCATTGGCGCAGTGGAGAAAGTTACTGGATTATCAGGTCCTGCTAAAATAGTGACTAATCCATTCTCTATTGCAGGTATCAATGTTTCATTTTCAATCGAAAATGAACTCTGATTTTCAACAAATACAATTCCTGAACTAGGGAATCCTATTCCTTTAAAGCATATTGATAATAAAACCGCTTTTCCTGGTAAACTTTCTGGAGAGGTTGTAGCACTACCCCAGTCAATTAATATTTCTCCATCATTGATAATAGTACTATTAATACCTGGGAAGTCTGACATTACCTCTATAAATTCTAACACATTACTATCCCAGAAAACAGGAAATTCAAAAGCTGTAATTCCTGTGAAGTTTTCTACCAATATATCTACACATACGTCTTCTCCTTCTACTACTTGAATATCA
>CAYOBX010000018.1:5642-25810 GCA_964402245.1 uncultured Saprospiraceae bacterium
TGTTTGATCGCAATCAAATGTTTCTACAAGAGGCAGTTCAAATAAAGGAATGGAAGATTCAGAATCCACATTAACAATCTCACTTCCTAGCGGTTGTTGACTATCTGGGCCAACAAAAATACTTGGCTGATTATTATTCGATCCGATCACATTAAAACAAAGATTTACAATAGAAGTACCGTCTGATACTGAAACTCCTGTTGCTAAGCCTTCTGCACTATTGATATCCCCCGTATACGTAAAAGCTAATATTCCATCGGCTGGTGTTGCATTAATATCTGCTGGTGCTAAATGCTCTAAATTAAAATTTTCCGCTTGATCGTATGCTAATACTGTTGGGTCCCAGTCTATAGGAAAATTAAAGGAAATAATACTATCAAAGTTTTCCACTGCTACACTATAGCATATTCTATCATCAATACAGGCAATATTTTTGTCTGGGGTAAGTGAAAATGTTACATCGCCTGCCGAAGCTAAAGGCGGAGGTGGGGAAACCATACCAGCAGAGGGAGAAAGAATTGTAATATTACCACCAGAGAAATCATCGTCCTCCGTCAAATCTCTAAGATCGAAAGGGTTGTTGGTATTCGTGGTGCGTACAATAGCTACTGGAATTGGTAAATCACTTAAATCTATTTTAGTATTTCCTGCTCTCTTAGTAGTAAAGGACAATTTAAATAATGGATCTCCATCTGGTATAGAAACAAAGGGTAGCCCGATAGCTTCCCATTCCATCCCTATAGCCCCGTTATCTACTTCTGCTCTGTTGAAGTTATTAATACTTAAAGCACCAATATTTTCAGGATCAATACTATTAAATGTTAAATAGCTAGTATCCCAGTTAAGTGACAAATCTATTTTAGTTATTTGGCCAAAATCTGCAACCGTTAAAAACACGTCTATATTCTCTCCTTCTATTACTTCTTGGTCTGTCAGTTTAAGCGTGACTTGAGAATTTGCATGATAACAAAATAACAAGGACAGCCCCAAAACCAAAAATCGAAACAACCTGCTCATGGACATTCTTTATAAAAAGTTGAATAAAAATGGACTTTCGTTTTTTATTAAGTAATAAGGAAAAGGTAATAGGTAATAAGTACGCTTGATACTTGTTCCCTATTACCTTTTACTTCTTACCTATTACTTACTACTTAATCCGTAAACAAACTATAAGCAATACTAAACTCATGGGTATTCCCAACGGAAGGGCCAAAAGAGCTGAAAGTATAATCAAAACTATACCCAATACGAACCGTATTATCAAAGCCCGCATTTTCTCCTAGCTGTACACCTGTTTCTATATGAGCAGTACCAGCAGTAGAACCACCTACCCCTACCCAAATATTAGAATCCGTTTGGTAGCGCAAGTTAATATTGACATTAACAGGGGCGCCTTCTACAAATTTTGCCCAAGAAGATAATTCTATATAACTCTCCCCATCTAGTATATGAAAAAATCCTGCTTGTGCGTAAAAGTGTCTCGTACGCATAACAGAGAAATCACCAGATTCATCTTGAAATTCTAGATTCAAGCCAATTGCTTGGGGGATAGACACCCCAGCATATACATAATCATCGTCAAAGAATCCTCCAGAAAATTGTTTATAATAATAGATTCCTACTCCTACATCAGGATAGAATTGAGTCTTACTATCACTTGCTAATATATCATTGCCATCTCTTAGGCGTAGTTCATTGGTATTCACTCTGTATTGCACCGCTCCTAAACTCAAGCCTATCGAAATACCACCATAGTAAGGGTCTTCTGCTAGAATGCCGCCAATTCTTCCATATACCCCTGTCAGTCCAGTTGGCCCTGTTTGGTCGTTAATCAAATACCCACCCGTCAATAAGCTAAAACCTCTAGTTTCATGCAGGTATTCCCCTCGTAGAAACTGTGTTTCTGGAGCACCTTCAAAATCCTTCCACTGCGTTCTATAAGATGCACCAAAAGATAGATTTTGTTGATACAGTAAATATTCTGTACTGACCATTGCTGGATTAATAGCTATATAATTTTCTCTATATTGAGAGAATAAGGGCAGTTGCTGTGCAAATAAATGCTGAGAAAAAAGCAATGTTAATACAAAAAGTATCAGTTTATTCATGAATTCTAATTTTCCTGAATACATTCAAAATTATATAGGAATACAATTAAAATTAAAATGTAAATTAAAATTAAAAACCCGCTGACAATCAGTGATTTACAATTTCAAAAATGAACTACCATCTTAACTGTATACATAAGTAAGTCACCCCTTAAAAGTAAAGGAGTAAGTTTTAGATGTCTTTTCGCTGGATGGAAATAGGTAATACTACGACATTAGTCGAGAGGGAAAATTTACTTTAATAGTTACCGAGTAAACAAGTATCCAATACTTATTTTTATTTAATCTAGTGTTTCAGGGGGATAGTCTATCTAATCTTAGGCTAGAATAGATGATTTATCCAATTGAAAGTAAATCCGTATTATTGAACTGTGCAGAATGAATTGTGTTTCAAAATGCGCAACAAAGATATTAAATGATTTAGGATTTATTCACTAATTAGCATAAATATTAGTAGGTATTCAGAATAAGTAGTCCTCCTGACAGAATGTGTTAAAATTCGATCTTCTTAGGTTGGCTTAAGCAGTGGCTTTCATATAGTTTTTTAGAGGGAGCAAATTGGTTTTGTTTTTTGTATAAAAAACAAAACCAATTTGCTCTCTCTAAAGAGAGATATTAAAATACTTGTTGCCCATTGCCAAGCTAGAATCACTATTAGAACGAAGAAAATATCTTATATAATTTTCTCTTCCGTTCCATACGGCTTAAGAAGTTGTTTAAAAATGAATTGATGCATTATTTGCAAGTCATTGATTCTTAGATGCTTCAGCTTTTTTGATTCCCGTAGCTAAGCAGGAAGCACTTACAACTAATTACAGAATACATTCTTAAACAACTTCTAAACGACGAATTAATTATTCTATTATAAGAATAATTAATTTTGTAGTCTAGACTACAATTAACTTTAAACTTGGGTTGATGGGGTTAACTATTGAATCACGGGGTCGCTTTCTGCGCGCGCCATTGATTTAATTTTCCTAGTTTAAAGTTTCGGGGGCGCAGAAAGCGACCCCGAAACAAGGCGCAAATTTATCTTTTCAAAACACGTACCTCTGTTCTACGGTTTTCTTGATGCTCTGCTTCTGAGCAATAAGTATCATCTACACAATGATTCCTTAATTGTTCTTCTCCCAATCCTCTTGCTGTCAATCTATTACGTGAGATTCCTTTAGAAATAATATAGTTAACTGCTACTTCTGCTCGTTTTTGGGACAAAGTTTGGTTATATCCTTTTCGCCCTCTAGCATCCGTATGGGAAGACAATTCTAATTCAAGTGTAGGATACTGTCTCATTAAAGTAACTATTCTATTTAATTCTTTTGCTGCATCTGGGCGAATAAAGAATTTATCATAATCATAATATAAATTATCTAAGGTAATAATGTTGCCAACAGATAAATCAAGGTTATCACTAGATAAATCGCTTAGATCCTTCATTACTGGTCCAGGTTTACTAATTGGAGCACTCGCAGAGACAGGAACAGCTACGGGCGTACTTGCAACATGAGTAGGAGGAGAACGATTGATCGGCACTGATCTACTAGTGCTAGTATTTCTTGGTGCCGACCCAATGTTCAATAAGAGTGTTGTTGTAATAGGATGAGTGTCTTCACAGTTAATATCAATCGTAGAAATTGTTTTTTTATCTGCATTAAAACGTTCTTTCTCTCCAAGTACTTCATAGTCGCATTTACAATCTAAGAAGAAAGAAAACTTTCCATCGCTGTCCGTAAGAGCTTTTTCTTTTTCTCCAGTACAATAATTAAATAGAGTGACTATTGCATTTGGTACAGAATGGTCATATTTTTTATTTAAAACTGTACCATCTAAAACTACTCCATCTCGCTTGGCAATTGCCACGGTCCATTCCCTTGCCTTTAACAATTCATAGGCTGTCACTACTTTTCTATAATTATTATAGCCAGGCTTATTAACGCTGATTGTATAAGTTTGCCCTGCTGCAAAGGATGGACTCACCATCCCTTTATTATCTGTTAGAAAACTAATCATAGCAGTTGAGGCAGTCTCTTTTTTTATTGCATCTTCTATTTTGTTGTCTATTCCTTCGGTAATGGTTACCATTGCTGATGGGATTCTCGCACCAGTGGCCTCATCAATGACTGCAATTAGATTGGTATTATCCATTGTACTACTAATCAATTCATCTGACTGCCACTGATAAATATCATCTCCCCCTAGTCCATTTCCACGATTAGAAGAGAAGTAACCTTCTTTCTGATTATTCATCTGACTAAAACCAAAATCATCTTTTATAGAATTAAAAGGCGCACCAAGATTTTCCACAGGCAACCAATCTCCATTTGATTTTTCTACTGCATAAATATCTAGTCCTCCCATGCCTTGATGTCCATTGGAGGCAAAAAACAATTCATCTTTCTTATTGGTAAATGGAAAAATTTCGTTGGAAGGAGTGTTAACAGTTGGCCCTAAATTTCTAGGCGTAGACCAACCAGTTCCTCTTTTGTTCACTACATATAAATCCATACCGCCTATGCCCCCAGGACGATTAGAAGAAAAATATAAATACCGTCCATCTGGGGATAAAGTTGGATGACAAGTAGCAAATTCTTGATCGTTAAAAGAAAGTGCTTTGATATTGGTCCAAACACCATCCACTAAGTCCGCACTATATATTTTTAAGTCATTGACTTCTTTGCTATTCTTACCTTCGCTATTTCTGGAAAAATACATACGAGTACCAGACTTATCAAAAGTAGCTGTGCCATCATGGAATTTTTCATTAATTTTTCCTTCAAAGATTACAGGTGCTTTAAATTGACCATTCCCATTTTTCTCCGCATAAAATAGATCAGAAAAATTGTCATTAGTCCACTGATCTATCATTTTTTCTTTTTCCCTTCCTCTAGTAGAAGTAAAGACCACTCCTCCTTTATAGGGGATCGGACTAAAATCTAAATGTGCAGAATTTAGCGCAGTCATATTGGTAACACGTGTATTACTTTTTGCTCGAAAGTCTAGCTCTGAACAATCTTTAATAGTTGCTCTTGGCGTAACTGTTTCTACTTCTTCAATCTCTAAATATTCATTATAATAAGTAATAGCTTCTTCACATTTTCCATTGCTTTGCAGCATCTGTGCATAGTGTAGAATATCTTCCGCATCTGGCATTTCAGCTACCGCTTGTGCATACCAATATTCTGCTGCTTCTGTATCCCCGTTCAAACGATAACTATCCCCTAGTCGAGCTTTGGCAGCCGTGTTTAATTTAGAAGCACCAACTTGTTCATACAAATCCGCAGAAGAAGAATACCCCATTTTCTGATAGGCGTAATCTGCTTGTAATTTAATTTCTTTTTGTCCATACCCATCTGACGCCAGTATCCCTACTAGCAATAGGCATAGCATTGTGTGTTTTCTCATAATAAGTCTTGTTAGGAAATGAGGTCTAATGATGAATGATGAATGAGAAATGATGAATACTATATGTTGACTTTTTGATGTTGACACTATTTATATATGGTATTCCTCATTAAATAAGTCAACGTCAAAACAGGGTCAACATCAAAAAAATCATCATTCATCATTTCTCATTCATCATTTTTAAGCCTCTTTTTTAAAAATATCGAAGATTATTAATATTCTCTGCTTTACGGGCTGCTAAAGATTTATTGATATTGTAAGACACCATCACTTCAATAGACCCATTGGTGAATTTATTTAACTCAGACATGGTAAAATCAAAAGATAATCCAGCTCGCATTTCATTCGTCACTTGGTACTGAACCATTGCATCAAAGGAATCTCCAACTCGATAATTTCCACCAATCCAAATAGTATTTAAGAAAATAAAATTAGCCGTAATATTTGCTTCAAAAGGTGCTTGCTTATTCATGGATAGCAATACCCCTGGCTGGAATTTCACATCTTTAGTTAAGTTCATTAAATAGCCAAACATAAAGTAATATGTTCGGTAATCAATCCCTTGACTACTAACATCTTCTTGTTGGTATAGAGAGTTATTAATTAATTGCGGCACCGAAAATCCTGCATACAAATTAGATCGTTCATAGTACGCACCAAAACCAAAATTTGGTTGAAAGATACCTGCATTTACATCAGGAATGAATTCATCTCCTAAATCTAAAGGATTCGCTTCTGACCAATCTATTTTTCCATATTCCAATCGGCCTGTCACTCCTAAACTCATAACTCCATCCCCACCTGTTTTAAAACGATAGGCATAACTCGCATCTAATAAATTGCTCTGAACCATACCAATTTGATCACTAGTAATCGCTATTCCAAAACCACATTTATTTTCATAAAAAGGCATATGAAAATTAGCATGTAATGTTTTAGGTGCACCATCGAGTGTTACCCACTGGTTACGGTAAATAGCAGTCATACTAGGCATACCACTACTTCCTGCATATGCAGGATTGTAAACCAGTTTACTAAAATTGTAATTGGTAAATTGAACATCGTTCTGAGCTTGTGCTACCAAATAGAATAAGCTACTTAATATGGATAGTAGTACTATTTTTTTCATGGGATATATTTTTTTAGAGGTCAGACCGCTTTGCTGTCAGACCGTTTCACTGTCAGATCGCTGCGCTGTCAGATCGTACATGATTTTGAACATCATGCCGTCAACATCATAAGCCTGACCTCTGACAATGAAACGGTCTGACTTCTGATTTTGAGCATCACGCCGTCAACGTCATAAGTCTGACCTCTGACAGTGAAACGGCCTGACCTCTGACTTCTAATTCTTATCGAATCAATTGAAAATAACCTTGTAAACATTTATTTTGATCGTCACCTAATCGAAGTAAATAGAAGTAAGTACCAGCAGGCAATTGTCTTCCATTATAAGTACCTGTCCAATCATTTTTATAAGCAGCAGAAGCAAATACTTCATCTCCCCAGCGATTAAATATTTTTAATTCACTATTAAAATCTAATTGGTCGACACAAGGAATTTTTAAACCATCATTCAAGCCATCACCATTAGGCGTAATCACATTGGGTGCAAAACATTGAACATCTTGGCTCTCATCTTCAATATTAATTTTTACAGCCGCCTGATCACACATATCTGGACAAGATGGATTACAAATTTCATACTGAAATTCATCTGCTCCAAAGAAATTTGGATTTGGGGTGTATTGAACCATACCATTGTCATGTACCAATTTGCCAAACGCTGGTTGCTTGGTGATATTTATATCAAATCCATTTAGGCCATCCAGTAGATCATTGGTCAAAAGACTCGTTGGTGCTAATTCATTATTAATTTGAATGGTATACTCATCATCTTCTGCTCGTATAGAAGATCCATCTCTAAAAGCAAATATGGTATCCGTAGAAAAATTATCACAGCCTTTATAAGACAAAGACCATAAGATCGTATTTCCGCCTTTATCCAAATCTCTGATAATCGTATTATTATTACTAGCGTCAATAATGGCTGCGTCAGAATTTAAAACAGACCATTGACCAACACCTATCGTAGGCTGAACTGCTTCTACTGATATTTCTGAGGTAGCACAAAAGTTACTAGATTCATCTAATATAAATGCTGTTTCTTCAGGGATTTCATTGACTTCTAAATTAACCTTATTAGAAAATTCACTAGTACATCCCTCATTCGTTAAAGCAACAAAATAATCTCCTATATCCGATCTATCTGCATCAGGTATTTGTAAAGAACCTTCTAATGTTTCTCCTACTAGTTGATTCGTAGATTCGAGATACCATTGGTAAAACAAAGCACGATTCGTCACGACATCAGGGGAATTATTTGCATTCAAAACAGCTAATTCTCCGACACATACTTGTTCTTCATCGGCAACTAAAAACGGAGTTTCTGGCTTCTCTCTTACCGCAACCATTGTCGTCTCTGTTTGATTAGGACAACCATTTAAAGTCACTACGGCAAAGTATTCTCCAGCATTTTCAACAGAAGATTCAGGTATGGAAGGGTTGATTAAGTTGGAAGAAAAATTACTAGGCCCAAACCATTCATAAGTAGCACCTGTTAAAAAAGGAGCTGATAAATCAATTTTTTCTCCTTCACAAGCAGGAGTAGCGACTGTTGCTGTACTATTTATTGACATGCCTGGTAAAGCTGGTTGGACATCCACTTTTTCAAAATCAGATTGAGAACTAGTACAACCATCCACATTAATTGAGACTCCATAAAAGCCATCTTCTTGTGTTGTTATATTTGAGATCGGAAATGTAGACACTGCCGTAGAAGCTAAAACTGTTTCCGTCTTACCATCACTAAACAACCAACCGTAAGTAATCTCATCTGCTTCATAGGCAGTAGCACTTAGCTGTAGAACACTTCCAGCACAAACACTATTATCTACAAATACCTCCGGCTTTTCTGGTTTAGGTTTTACTTTGAGACTTACCTCATTGGTAATCGTACCACAACCATCAAAAGAAACAATCGCATAATATTCTCCTGCCTGATCCATTTCTGCACTAATAATAGTAGGATTAGCTTGGTCAGAGAAAAAGCCCCTTGGACCGAACCATCTATAGGTCGCATTTTCTAAAGGAGAAGTAAAGAAAGAAACTGTTTCTCCTTCACATATTGGTTCGTTAGAAACAATGGTAGAAAAAGCAGTTACATCCTCTAGAGAACTTTGTATATCTATCAATGCTGCATTAGATTTCACAGAAGTACAACCATCTATAACTACTTGAACTGAATAAGTACCTGCCGCTCCTTCTGTTACATCAGAGAAGGCAAAATTCGGTATCGGAGTAGTCGTTATTAATATCTCCTCTCCACTACCATCATTATAAAACCAGTTATATCGAACGCTAACACCAGAATAAGTCGTTGTCTGTAACTCTAAACGATCTCCAAAACATAAACTATTTTCTCTAGCTAATAATTGAGGAACAGCAGGCTGCTCTCTCACCAGCACATCTATTTCATTGGTCAATTTGGTACAGCCACCTAAAGTAATTTGTGCATAATATTTTCCAGACACATCACTTGCTGCATTAGGAATCGTAAAACCTCTCTGTCTTGAAACAATGCCATTAGGTCCAAACCATTCATACTCCGCACCATCAATATCGGTAGCTGTTAGAATGACTCGTTCCCCAGAACAAGCCGGACTTGACAAAGTAGCATTGGAACTTGCTTTTAAGTTACCTAGTGCTTCCTCTACAGAAATTTGTTGGATATTAGAAGAAGAAGAAACACAACCATCGACTGTTACCTCTACAGAGTATTGTCCATTATTTGGAATATCTGCTCGGTCTATAAAGAAAGTAGGTTCTTCAGTGCTTTCTATTAATTGTTGTTCAAAACCATTATCAAAATACCAGTCATACTGAATATTTTGACCATTTGTGATCGTTGCATTTAATTGAATAGTTTCTCCTGAACAAAAATCGTTTTGGGAAACACTCAACTCAGGAACACCAGGAATACCATTGATTAATACATTAATGGGCTCTGTTGTTTCTGTGCATTCTCCAGCAGTAACAATCGCAAAATACTGACCAGACATGTTAGGCTGTGCTGCCGCTATTACTGGTTCTCGCTGTCTAGATAGCAATCCGTTTGGTCCATGCCACTCGTAGGTAGCACCAGCAATCTCTGGAACACTAAAAGAAATTTCTTCACCAGAACAAGCAGGCTCAGTTGACATTGCTGTAGAAGTTGGCAATACTGCTAAAGGAGGTTGAACCGTCAAGAATTTTACAGGGGAAGGATCAGATGCACAATTTGCTGATTTGGCAATTACTAAGTAAAAACCTGTTGCATTTTCTGTTGCATTTTCAATAGTATAGGTTGGTGCTTCTGTTGTTTCTATTAGATTCAAGGTATCATTTTGTAACACATACCATTCATACTCTGTCGTCATCGCTTCTGCATTCTCAACAACTAATTCAATGGTTTCTTGATTACAAAATGCTTCTTCATCCGTTTGTAATTGTGGAGTGGTGGGTGCATTATTTATTAATAAATCCACTTCATTTGATTCAGCAGTACAGGCGCCTAAGGTAGCGACTGCAAAGTAAGCTCCACTTGTAGCATCCGTTATATTAGGTTGAACTTCTGTCGAGAAAGAACCATCTGGACCAAACCACTCATAGCTTGCTCCTTCAATAGTGCTTACTTGAAATTCTATTAGTGTACCTGCACAAGCAGTGCCTAATACACCAATAGAAGAACTTGCTTCTATAGATAATGTTTGAATAACTAATTCAGAAGGCAGGGATGTAGTAGAAGGACAACCGCCATCTATTGCGATGACAGAATAGTCTCCTGTATTTCCTACTTGAATACTATCCATTTGAAAACTTGCATTATTGGTGACTGCTAATAGTTCGGTGGTCGTACCATTATCAAAATACCATTCATAACTTACAGAATCTCCCATTACCTCTGTTGCAGTTAAAGTAAGTTCTTCTCCTGCACAAAGCGAAGTAGGTACTATAATTTCTGGTTGTTGAGGGCTTTGTTTAATCGCTACCTCTAATTCATTGGACTCCACAGTACAGGCTCCCATAATTGCTGCTGCATAATAGACCCCTGATTGATTACTATCGGTTGTATCTATTTCTATAGTAGATCCAGTAGCAATTAATCCTTGTGGACCGAACCATTCATAGACGGTGCTACTATCTCCAATCTCAAATACACTCAAGGTTATAGGCGCACCAGAACAAGCAGGATCTTCAGAAAAAGCAAAAGCAAATAATTCTAAACTATCAGCCGATGGTCCTACCGTTAATGCAACTGCTTCAGAAGTAACGATGCCACATCCTTCTGCATTAATCGATACAGAATAATTTCCGCTATCTATTTCTTGGACTTCACTCAATTGCAGTATTGAATCGGTGGTAGTTGCTATTAATCTACTAGTATCTCCATCATCAAAAAACCATTCATAAGACATCCCCATTATTTGAATGGCAGAAGTTGTCAAGATCACTTCTTGGCCTGCGCAGAGGGTTGTTTCGCTTAGTTTTAAAATTGGTGCAGGAGGTGTTTCTATTTGTTCGAAACTAGTAGTTAACAAATTAGATTCACAGCCTTCTGCCGTTGTTAAAACTAAACTATAAGTACCAATAGTATCAACGCCTTCTAAAGTAAAACTGTCCGTCAAAGTCGTGCCTGTTATTAGGAAATCATCTGGACCTGTCCAAGTGAAAGACAAAGAATCTCTTAGTGAGTCTGTTCTAGATACCATTAGATTAATTGGGGTATCATTACAGAAGGTAGTGCCAATAATTTCACTTAACACAGGTGTATTTCCACTATGACAATCAAATTCTATAAAGTTAGCTAACTCATTACCATTGGAATCCAAACATGGAATACTGGTACATTCTTCACTATCCAATAATAAGTCTCCATCACTATCTAAGTCATCTATATCCAGTAAAGAATCATTATCTGTATCCACACACGGCCAACCTCCGGGACATTCATTGATATCTGGAATTCCATCTTGATCTCTATCTATATCTTGAAAATCAGGCACACTGTCATTATCTCCATCAGTTGGTGAAGAACTAGTTGTTAAGGTAGTTCCAGTAAGATCTTCAATCCCTTGTCCATTCCTATTAATCACTGGGGTTCCTTGTCCAATTACTCCATTATTATCTGGATCAGGTTGATTGGCTTCAAACACATCAAATATGCCATCCGCATCACTATCCAAGTCTCTAAAATCTGCTACTTGATCTTCATCGGTATCTATAAAAACAGAAGTGGAAAATGGTAAAAAACCAATCGTATCCATGGCAATACCATCATTATCTACAGTAGGTAAGCCTTCACCGATAACACCATCTTCATCTGCGTCATTGCCTATATTTTCTATGACATCATTGATGCCATCATTATCAGAATCTAGGTCATGCCAATCAGCAACTCCATCACCGTCTGTATCAGGTGGCAGTGCTACAGTAATCGTAGAAGTATCTGGAATAATACTAGCAACAATACCCATCATTGTTACAGTAGGAATACCTCCCACTCCATTATCTATTCGACCATCATCGTTGGTATCCATCAATCCGAAATTTCCTTCCGTCACATCATTGATTCCATCGTTGTCCGTATCTAAATCTTTATAATCAAATACTCGATCTTTATCCTTATCAGAAATAAAATAAGAAATGCTTGCTTGAATAGAATCTGCATCTGTGGCTATATTATTGAATAGGCCATTTAAACCAAATGCAGCTTGCTCACCATCAATCATTCCATTCTGGTCTATATCTTCTTGTTGATGTCCTGCTTCTATTAAATCTAAAATACCATCATTATCTGCATCTAAATCTAAATGATCTGGCACTTGATCTCCATCTAAATCATAATTGCGACTTAGTCGATCACAAATACCGTCCATGTCATCGTCGGTACAATCATTTTTAAAAGCCGCATCATTTGCATCTAAATAATTTGGAACTTCATCCCCATCTTCATCGCCACTCGGATCTAGATTCGTAGGACAAGTAAATCCATCAAAAGCATTACAAAATTCTAGTGCATCGGTAATACCATCATTGTCATCGTCAATATCTATATCATTATTAATTCCATCTCCGTCCGAATCTATTCTTACTATGGAAGTACAAGCTTCCAGTATAGCTATAGGAAACATGCCTGTAGTAGGATTTGGAAATTGTATAAAACTCCAATAATCTAGTAATAGATCATTTCCAAATCTATCGGAATAAGTATAAGGTATGGTAGTAGACTGAACATCACCAGATTCTCCTCCACTTATTCCACCACCTACCGCAATGTGATCATAATAAAAATCATTTGCGGGACTATTCGCACCATTCAATCTTGTAAAAGTGACCCCTCCTGAATTATTTTCCACATCAAACATCATAATATGAATCTCTCCATTTCTTGAAGTGATGTTGTAATTCAATTGAAGGTTAGCTTCCGCTTCGACTATATTTCCGATCCCATCTCTACCATCCCAGAAAATAGAATCTTGTCCCACTCCTACAAATGCAGAAAGAGATCGATCTAATGGATCATCAAAACTACCATTGTTATCTATGTCTAAATTGACTGAAGCCGTCCCTCTATTATTAGAAGTAAATACAATAAATCCACCTCTGCCAACTATGGATGTTGTAGCAGGATTGCAGATAGCCGCATCTTCTACCATTCCTCTAAATCTGACATCCGTCATTTGTGGCAGCTCTGAACTTGGTTCATTGTACAACCAAGTAGTATGCGTATCATTATTATTAATATCCGTCACCATTGCTTTTTCTGGCATATCTATAGATGGCGGATTAAAAAATATTTTATTATTAATCAATGATCCAATATCTCTTGCTTGTGGATCATAGAGATAGTTATTTTCTGAAGTCCATGTACTAGGATCGGCAGACCGAGTAAGGACACTGTCTGCAAAGGAAGAGTAGGTAGGTTGTTCGTTTCCATTAACAACCCCAAAAGAATTGGAAAATAAAGGAAAGCCCCAAGGGTCTGTATCTTTAAAATCTATTTGATAGACATAGCCATCTCTAGATAGTACATAAAAACTAGGAGACGTATTGACATTATTCCCATTTTGGATAGAAATATATTCATTGGAATAGACTCGTCCTTCAATCACTTGGCCTAACTCATTTCCTGCTGCACCTTGCGTTATAGTTACATCCCAAGCTAGGACAGATCGTTGTACAATTGGTTGATTTTCTATTCTAGTCCAAGGTGTCCCATTATTGATATTCTCAAAAGCATTTCTAGTAGGATTGGGAAATTCTAATTGAATCGTCCAGACTCCTTCTGAGTTCATTGTTACAGGCACTACCCCAGGATTATATCCTATTCCATTTGTCGTGCCACCACCAGTAGGTCCATTTAATTCTTCCGTATGATTATTAATAATCGCTTTACCATCCTCACCATTGAAGGTCATTACCAATGTTCCATCAGGACTGTACACATTAATAAAACCGCCAGTAATGCCTACATGGCTAGCCCCTACATTAATAAATTCTCCTTGGCGGGCAAAAACTTTTAATTGTTGATTTTGCTCTGCGTTGTAAAACAATCGGGTTCCAGGATAGCCCCAAAAATCTTTTGAGCCTTCCGCTTGTAAACTAGCAAAAGTGAATAATAATACAGCTAATGCCAACAATAATTTGCTACAATTCGGGAGGTAAATTCTGAGTGTCATGGTGATTATAAGGTGTTGTTCAGAGAATCTTTTTTTGATTAATTATTCTTGTTTCCACCCAACAAAAGAGAGGGATACAATATCCTATAGCTAAAATAGCTAGAACATTATTCAAGCGAATAATTAATGAATAAAAATATTCTTCTAAATAAATCGGTTATAAAACGTCGCTAAATGATCTTAATAGTTATCGGAAAAAATTCAGGTAAGTACATTTCTTATCGAAAAGTCTGGTAGATGTGTCAACTAGGTGCAAAATGTAAACATCGCTCACAATTATCTAATAATCATGTTGTTACATGATCTGGTAATCGGTTTTCAGTACAGTATGTGAATCTTGATGAATGTGGTTATTGAACAGATAGGACTGTTCTCTCTAGTAATTAAATATGATTAATGCAAATATGATACCAAGAGGAGATAGAGTGAAATTTTAAATGCTGAAATTAGAAAGAGAAGATTTGAAGGATACGTTGAGCATCTGTTTCTTTAAAATGATGAAACGATAAAAACTGTGTTCTAAACCCTTTTAATTGGGCGGGCACATCTAATGCATTAATAGGTTCTTTTTTATAATCAAATACATTATCTCTATTTTGCATTTCTTTAAAGGCAGGAATATTCGGATAAAAGTCGGTTAAAATAATTTTGAGATCAGGATGATCTGCTTTTAAATGTTGTGCTAAACGTTGCCAACCGCCGCCACCTCCAGAAGCTAAATCTATAATGGTATCAGTACCACTCTTGACCAATCCTTTTTTAATAACAGGCACTACCGCTTGATAAAAATCCGCTTTGTTAGAAACAAATTGCAAAAAGTCGGTACCAAAGTTTCTTATAAAAGAAGGAAACCATTCTTGATCTTCCCATTCGAAGAGATGGAATCTTTTCATGAACATCTTATTTAGAACACAGTGGCACAGAGACACAGAGAACACATATAACTCTGTGTGCTCGGTGTCTCTGTGTTCAATCTATATCATGCTCGCTTCATATCTTTCTTCCTCACAACGAATACAGTTGCACAAAATCTACCAAAGCGTCTTTGTCCACCACATGTTTGCCTACAAACGAAAAAGAAGTAACATCCAATTTTTTATCCGCTATGATATCCAAACCTACTTGTCGACGCTTCTCCGTTAGTAATGGATCTTCCGTCCCATAGGCAAAGAAGAGTTTTTTCTCTTTCCAATAATTTGGTTTTTCATGGTAAGGAATATCTTCAGGAAATGAACCTGCCCATAAGATCAAATTATGAAAAATAGGATGCTTGGCTAATGCCCAACGGACTACCGTCGCACAACCTTGAGAAAATCCTAAGAGGGTAATTTGTACATCATCCGCCAATTGTGGTACATAGCTGTCATATAAAGTTTGCAAGTAATTGGCGTAATCTGCTATTTCATCTAGTCTATCTCCACTAGTCATCCATGAGGCAACTACCTTTCCTGTAAATTTTCCCCAGTAAAATTTAGATAGGGCTTCTGGAGCTATAACTAAGGTTTTGCCATCATCCAACCCCTCAAAACGATGAATAAAAGTACTCGCCAATTGAGCATATCCATGTGCTACAATCCATAAGCGTTTGATATGTTTACCTGGGGTACCTATTGTATAATAATGTGCCGTTCTAGTAACGGGTAACTTATGGTGTTCAATCATTTAGTGAACAGTTAAAACTCGGTTTTCATTAAACCCACCGCCAACCGTCAGCGAAGCGGCCGTCAATCGTCAACCGAATAAATTCTAATAAACAGCCGTTTCTAAGATATGCTGATAATACTCTTCATACTGTGGTAGTATGTGTTTAATATCAAAACGCAGAGCTTGTGCCAAAGCATTGGCTCTAAATCGTTGCAATATTTCTTCATCTGATAAAATCGAAATGGCATATTTCGCCATTGATTCTACATCACCGATCTCACTCAAATAACCTGTTTCACCATGAATATTCACTTCTGGTATACCACCTACATTTGAGGAAATAACAGGTACTTCGCAAGCCATTGCTTCTAATGCCGCTAAGCCAAAACTTTCATTGCCAGATGGTAAAATAAACAAATCTGATATAGCTAATAATTCTTCTACTGCATCTTGTTTTCCTAAAAAACGGATCTCTTCACAAAGTCCAATCGCTCTACATAACTCTTCTAAATTTTGACGTTCAGGTCCATCCCCAACAAGTAGCAATTTACTAGGTATTTTTTCATGTACTCTTTTAAAAACATGAATGACATCTTCTACTCTTTTGACTTTTCTGAAATTAGAAACATGGGTCAAAATTCGTTCTCCATTAGGAGCAATCATTTTTTTAAAGTGATCTTTATCTACTTTCTTAAAACGATCAAAATCTATAAAGTTATAAATGACTTTTATATCTTTTTTAATATCAAATAGCGATTGGGTTTCTTTCCTCAAATAATCTGAAACTGCTGTTACCCCATCCGATTTATTTATAGAGAAAGAAACGACAGGAGCAAAGGTTCTATGCTTACCGACTAAGGTAATATCTGTACCATGAAGCGTGGTTATCACTGGTACATAGCGTCCTTCGGATAGCAAAATTTTCTTCGCCATATATGCCACGGCTGCATGCGGAATTGCATAGTGTACATGTAGTATATCTAGATTAGCATACTTCACTACATCTACCATTTTACTCGCTAATGCGGTATCATAAGGTGGGTATTCAAAGAGGGGATAATCCGCTTCTCCTACTTCATGAAAAAAAACATTTTCATTAAAAGGAGACAATCGAACAGGTCGTTTATAGGTAATAAAATGAATTTCATGTCCTCTTTTTGCCAAACCTAGACCAACTTCTGTAGCAACGACGCCACTACCACCATAAGTGGGATAACAAACTATACCTATCTTCATTGATAATTTCTATACGATTTTTAGACTTTTAAGTAAGTGATGGACAAAAAATTTACAATAGATTTTGATTGTTTGATGGCTAGATTATTTGATGGTTTACGTTATGTTGACCATCAAACAATCAAGTTGTAAATTTAAGTGCTAAAATAACATTTATAAATCCCTAAATGTTTACTTATTTTTCTTAGCTACAATCAATGTATAAGCAATGGGAGCAAAAATTAATACCAAAATAGCAATGAAAAACCAAGCCCCTAGCCCATTCCTATTGCCCTTAGCCGTCTGAATAATTCCCCAACTAATCAAAAGAAAGAGAACAGCCATGCCTGCATTTATCAAAAAGATCAATTGACGGCTCATTAAATATTGTTGCTTTGCATTGGCAGGAGTGATTTTTACTGGATAATTATATTTATCAGCAGATAAATTTGCAATAAATCGCATAAAACCATACATAACTACAGTCAATCCAGCTAGTATCCATATAGTTGCTTTACCACCATAATTATCAGGTGTTCCTGTAATATCAAAATGTATTGGAACTTGGTCAGGAAGTTGACTATAGTTAAAAGCAATTAATAAAATATGAACTAATATAACTGCTATTGTCAACCAGTTTAACTGCTTTTCAAAATTGCTAAGTGGTAAGTTATTAAAGTTAGCTTTTGGTTTCATTGAAATATATTAGTAAGTTCTCAATGAGTATTTACATATCTTAGGCTGTAATTTCCAATTCTTCCTTGTGCGCTTCTAAGACTGGAATAATAAAAGCGATTAAATCCCTTAATTCCATATCCAATAACGCCGCTCCTTTTAAGACTTCTTCTCGATCTACTTTGGCCGCAAAGGTTTTGGTTTTGAATTTTTTCATAACCGATTTCACTTTCATTCCCTCTATTTTCGTAGGTCGAATCAATGCTGCTGCAATAATAAAACCTGTCAACTCATCTGCTGCCACAATACATTTATCTAATAAGGAATTTCTAGGAACGTTCCATTTTGTGTAGTGCCCTGCAATCGCATGTGCAATTTCATTCTCCCCCATATCTTCCAGTTTTTTAACAATCACCTTAGGATGTTCTTCTGGATACATTTCATAATCAGCATCATGTAATAAGCCTACTACACCATATTTTTCTTCATCTTCTCCAAAATGCTTGGCTAAGGCACGCATTACAATTTCTACACTCCGAGCATGCCGCAGGAGCGATGCCGTTTTAGTATATTCTTCTAGTATAGCTTTTGCAGTAGATCGATCTATCATTTTTATAAATATTTAGCTTTCAGCTATTAGCCCTTACCGTCAGGCTATAGTTTTTGGTTCTTTGACAAATTCCGTGAAAAAAGTCAATGAATAAGAATTTACTATATTTCTTTAGAGGTAGTGATTTTGCTAGGTTTTTTATAAAAAACCTAGCAAAATCACTACCTCTAAAAAACAGCTCACTGAGCAGGACCAACCTTAACCTGAGAAAATATTTGATTAAAATAAGCTTTCCCTTGGTCGGATATATTATTGGCAAATGCCTTCTTTCCATTTTTAAAGAAAACGAAATGGCTACAGGTTTTATCAATATGCATATCCGCTTCTATTAAAATTTCGCCATTCTTTTGAAAAATAATACGCCCCATAGTAGGACAAGTGAAGTTAGGATTAGGCTGTGTTTTATCCACAAATGTAACTACTCTTTGTACATTTGGCTTATCATTTACACTCATGCTAAAATCCATATTGTAAAAAATCAAATCAATATAATCTGATTGCTCATATAAGATTTGCATTTCTTCTAAGGTAATGCTAGGCAATCCAGTCTGTTTGGCATTAACAACTCCTGACTTTGATGGTACTTCCGCTGAATCGGGAGCAGTGCTTCCTTTTTTTGCCGTATCTCCACAACTAGATAATACAAAGAAGAAACAGCTCCATAAAATAATTCTCATATAATCTGACTTTTATATTTTTTAAATACGGTTAGGTAAAAATATCAGAAAGAAACTAAAAAACATAATTCCCACCGAAGCTCAGAAAAAAGCCTAGTAGAGAATTGGTATTAGGATTAGTAGGTGTACTTTTAAAAAGTAAATTAATAGATCGATTATATCGGGCAAAAATACCAACATGTTCATTCGTAAAAAAAGTAACACCAGCTAACCAACTAAAGTCATTTTCTCTAAAGAATGGGCCTGCTTCCTCTAGCGGAGAATTATCAAAACGGGTATTAAATAAACGTCCATAGGATAGTCCAGCATGAAAGTGCATTTTATAATAATCCTCTTCTTTATCTAACCAATCTTTATAATTAAAAATAATAGGTACTTCTATATAATCTAAATGGATTTTTTGTTGTTGTATACCTGAATTGCGCAATAATTCTGTTTGGCTACCTCTTTGACTTAATAATATCTCTATGACAAAATCAGATCTATCCGTGAGAATCGTATTTAGCTTCAAACCAGCATTAATGCCTAATTTATTAAATTTAGCGGAGTTATCTCCATTAATTTGAGCTGCTGATACACCTAGTACAAGGCCAGCTTTAAAGCGTTGTTGTGCATGGAGGGTTAGTAATATGCCAAAGAAGAGGTTAATTAATAAAAAACGCTTCATTTTAAAAATAATTTATTTCGTTCTTTGACAAATCCTGTGGTCAAGGAAAAAGGAGAAGCAAAAGCGACCATCGGAAGCGTTGATTTTTCTTTTTCATTGACACTCTTTCACGGGATTTGTCAAAGAACCATTTATTTTGCCTTACTAATATCATTCTAGCCTAAAATTAAGCTAACTTTGGGCTATTATTTGTAGGTATAATAAGTATTCTACTAGAGTAGTTTATTTAATATCTATTTATAAAGATGTCCCAAAATCAATAGTCCGTGCAGTTTTTTCACGCAGAGAACGCAGAGCTCGCAGAGTTTTGATAATCAACATATTATACTCTGCGCACTCTGCGCACTCTGCGTGAAATAATTTTGTAACTCATTGAGTGTCAATAATCAT
>CAYOBX010000019.1:0-19863 GCA_964402245.1 uncultured Saprospiraceae bacterium
TACAATTTATAAAAAAAAATATCTAAGTGGCATGGAAATTGAATTTAATATATTACTTAGTATTATGGTTGCCTATCATTTATTTCAGAAAATAAATTCTGAAACCTTTAATTCGTTCGCTATTTAAAGGGTAGGGCATCTGTGACCTACCAACTTTAAACTCTTCTTTTTTAGCAATATCTTTTATACCTATACCTATAACAATTTAGCAAGAAAATAAACCAATAATAACAGACTCAAATCTATTGATGTACTGTTATAGCCTTCAATTTTTTGCTATGTTGAAAACTTACTACTTTCGTATTGTAGTATTCTTAATGCTATTGTTTACTTCATTAAGTGCTATGGCACAGGTAAACTTTAAAGTTGAATATGATTCCATTCATGCGACCTATACGGTGTTTTATCGGTCCGATGTAACTTATTCTACACAGCTTTCCCTTACCAACTCTGCACAAGTTACCATTGAGCTACCTGACAGTGAATTTATTATAGACAGTTTCACACCTATTGATGGGGCATGGAATGCTCCTACGATTGTTAGTACCCAAAATAGGTACTTCTTAGTCTCCTCAATGGTTAGCCATAATACTTTTGAATATGCGGTGGGCGTTGAAAAGCCATTCTTCTCCTTTAAGAATGCAGGGAATTGTACAGGTCCACTAGAAATCATTGATAATGATGAACCTGCCTTTGACAATATAACTGTTAATATTGGAAATCAAATGGCGATATTAGGATTTGGAAGAGGAAATGCATTTGGTGGAGCCTATGATGCCGGAAGTGCCAACTGTAATGAAAGTACGAGTGCACCACCTACACCTACTAACTGCAATTTTGTTCCTTCTGTAATAAGCAATGAACCATCATGTAGTACTGGAATGGATGGTTCAATTATTATTACTGCTAATAGTACAAGTACTAATTTACAATTTAGTATTAACAATGGAATTAGCTATCAAGCCTTCTCCAACTTTAGCAACTTAGGTAATGGTAATTACAATATACAAGTTAAAGATCTTGATGATAATTGTGAAGTAAGCTCAAGTATTAATCCTGTCGTATTTCAAGTATCTAATACATGTCCAGTACCAGAGCTACCTGTAGATACTTCTTGTTTATTCCAATATTTATTAGAAGAACAAAATGGTAGCTATACAGTAAGTATGATGAGTACGGTTACGTATACAAACCCAGATGATATTGTAGCTTCTATCCAAATAAGTTTACGAGCAACGACGGGGCAATTGTCTCTTAGTAATATTCAAGATTTACAATCTATTTCCTTTGCTGTATCTTCTCAACAGATTAATCCAAGTACAGCCTCGGGATTCGATTATTACAGTTTCTCCATTAATGGTCCAGGAAATTTACCAGTAGTAGCAGGACAAACTATACCACTTTTTAGTTTTGAAAATGCTAATAATTGTGCAACAGGAAATATACAACTCATTGGCGATGGCGATGGATTGAATCCCATTATTATACCTAGCGTAGATATTAATCCTCAAATATCGATTAGTGGGTTTGGCGCACCAGATGCGCCTATTTGTGTTGGAAGTGAGGTGCTCTCTTTAATAAACAATTGTAATGCTGATGCTGATGCTGATGCTGATGGAGATGGTGTTTCCAATATATTAGAAGACCAAGACGGAGACGGCGATTTTACAAATGATGATAATGATGGAGATGGAACACCCAACTATCTAGATGAGGACGATGATAATGATCTTATTCCTACCTTAGAAGAAGAAAATGCACCAAATAATGGCGATGGAAATGGAGATGGAATTGCAGATTGTTTGCAGGATACAGTGGCTTCTCAATTAGCTCCAACAGGAGCTTATCGTACTTTAGCAACTGGCCAGAATCATCCAATCTTTGTATATACTATTGTGCCAGAATCGGTACAGAGTGAAGCAGATGCCAACTATGATTATCCCTACTTATTAGATGCTTTTATTGCGAATGCTACAGGTACTATTGATGTCAAAATTTATTACCATGAAGTTACTGACTTAACTGGGCTAGTTTATCGAAAATTCGGACCATTAAATCCAGGTAATGGAACACATGTTTGGTACGATTATCCACATCAATTATCTACTACTTCTATTGGTGGTGCAACAGTTGGTCTAGCTGAATTTTCATTAACAGATAACCAACAAGGGGATGCTGATGCAACAATCGGAAGAATTGTTGATCCTGGAGGATTAGCACAACCATTTACTAATTCTTCCTGTGGCGTAGAATATATATTAAGTGAAAATAATGGAATTTATGAAGTAAGTATGTTAAGCAATGTGACCTATACTGGCAGTAATAATACCATAGCGAGTATGCAAGTGACCTTGCGAGCTCCAACAGGTATATTAACAGTAGACGACAATTGTATTTTAGATACTTATGGTAGTACTTCCTTTACAGTTAGTTCGGTCATTAATCCAAGTGAGACACCAGGCTATGATTATTTTAGTTTTAATCTAGGAGAGTCCTTTTCAACAGAAATACCATTTGTTACAGGCCAGACCGTGCCACTATTTAGCTTTAAAAATATAGGAACTTGTACGTCTACAGAAGATTTATTTTTAGTAGGTCCAGAAGGAGCATTTGCAGTGCCAACTTTGGCGAGTAATAATGTAAATTCTCAATTATCCACAGCAGGTGGAGGGGTAGATCAGGCAATCTGTGTGAGTGATGCAGGGGTGAGTGTAGCTTGTCCAAATACGACTCCTGCACCCTCAACCTGTGGAGTAGAATACATATTAAGCGAAAATAATGGAATTTATGAAGTAAGTATGTTAAGCAATGTGACCTATACTGGCAGTAATAATACCATAGCGAGTATGCAAGTGACCTTGCGAGCTCCAACAGGTATATTAACAGTAGACGACAATTGTATTTTAGATACTTATGGTAGTACTTCCTTTACAGTTAGTTCGGTCATTAATCCAAGTGAGACACCAGGCTATGATTATTTTAGTTTTAATCTAGGAGAGTCCTTTTCAACAGAAATACCATTTGTTACAGGCCAGACCGTGCCACTATTTAGCTTTAAAAATATAGGAACTTGTACGTCTACAGAAGATTTATTTTTAGTAGGTCCAGAAGGAGCATTTGCAGTGCCAACTTTGGCGAGTAATAATGTAAATTCTCAATTATCCACAGCAGGTGGAGGGGTAGATCAACCTATTTGTGTGAGTGATATGGGTGTGAGTGTAGCTTGTGTAGAAGATAGCAATACTCCACCACCAGCAGTGCCTTGTCAAGTAGAGTATATATTAGAGGAAAACAATGGGTTATATGAAGTGAAAATGTTGAGTAATATTACCTGGAATAATATAGAACGAATTATTAGTAGCTTGCAAGTGACCCTACGTTCTCCTACAGGATTATTTCATGTAGAAAACGATTGTATTACCCCATCATTCCAAGGAACAATATTTGAGATAGGGAGTACGATAATTAATCCACAAGAGACACCAGGCTTTGACTATTATAGTTTTAATATTTCTTCCTTTGCGACTAATATTATTCCATTTGAAATGGGGGATACGGTTAGTTTATTTACATTCAAAAATTTAATAGAGTGCAGTACCCAAGGTAGTATTTATTTGGTCGGAGAGGGTGCCACCTTTCCTGTGCCAATTATTGCAGGAAATAATTTACCCTCCCAGCTATTTGCAGCAGGCGGCGGCGGAGAGGATACTCCTGTTTGTGTGAATGATAGTGCCTTACCAATTGTATGCCCAGTAGTTTGCCCAACCATTGATGTGATTGCTCTTGGAACCGAACCAAGTTGCGCCAATGACGATGGTCAAATATTAATTAGTGCGGATGCATCCGAACCCATGATTTATAGTATAGATGGAGGTGCAACTTGGAGTACTTCTGGTTTATTTAGTGACTTGTCAGCAGGGAGTTATATGATAGAGATTGCTGCTATAGATACTACTTGTAATCAAGGAGGCAATATATTGACTTTGGAAGCGCCAGCAGCGCCACAAATTACTTCAGTTGACGCAACGCAGCCAATCATTTGTGATGGAACAGGAACCATACAAATATTATCATCGCCAGCTAGTGGCTTGATTTATAGTGTAGATGGAGGACTATCATGGAGTATTAATAATTTGTTTACAAATCTGGTAGCTGGATCTTATGACATTGCCATTGCGATGGCTGATACTAGTTGTATTACAACTAGCCCAACAGAATTCTTATCTGCGCCTTCTTCTCCTAACATTACAGATGAAACTATCAGCCCTCCTAATGGATGTGGTCAAGATGATGGTTTAATCAATATATCTACAATACCTTCTACAGGCTTAATTTATAGTATAGACGGGGGTACAACTTGGAGTACGACTACTTTATTTACAGGTTTAGGAAGTGGCACATTTGCTATAAGTGTAGCAAATGCAGATACTACTTGTATTACTAATGGTTCAACTAACATCTTTCTCAATCCAGGCTCACCAGTAATTTTGGATGTAGATTCTGATAACCCGACTAGTTGTGAAAATGCAAATGGATTAATTACCATTAATTCTTCTCCTGCTTCAGGAGTTATTTATAGTATAGATGGGGGAACTGTATGGAGTACCTCTAATACCTTTACTGATTTAGATGCAGGTTTTTATTTTGTTCGAGTAGCCTATCCTGATACGTCTTGTATTGTTATTGGGCCAAACCTTAATTTAGAAAATCCAGCGGTATCTGTTATTACAAGTACATCAAAAGCAGATCCAACGAATTGTGCTGGAACGAATGGAGAAATTCAAATAAATAGCATTCCTGCTACAGGATTAATCTATAGTATAGATGGAGGATTAACTTGGAGTGCCAGTTCCACATTTACAAATGTGAGTACAGGTGATTATCTAGTAGCAATTGCTAATCCAGATACGACTTGTATGGTTGTTGATAATATAGTGAGCATCGATGATGTGTCCAATATAATTGTATCAACTATAAATACAGATCCATCTAGTCCAACCGCTCAAGATGGATGTATCCAAATTATTACTTCTTGTGAAGATAGTTTTGAGTATAGTAATGATGGTGGTCTGACTTGGCAAACCTCGAATGAGTTTTGTGATTTAGGAAATGGAGTATACTCTGTAAGGGTTAGATGTATGGATGTATCCTGTGCAGAATTCGATGGATTTGAAGAAGAAGTAAACCTAAATGGAAATGTAAATAGTTGTGCCTCTATTGTAGCACCTGTAGATAATGCAACGCTTTGTGATGAAAGTAGTTTACCTATCCTGTTTTCAATAGATGCACCAATTGCTTCCTATTCCATTACAGGCGGAATAGTATCTGATGAGGAGGTGTTAGGAAATACTTTAACTTTTATTGCACAGCTAAATGGACTAATTAATTTTTATACTATTACGGTTACTACTACGACAGGATGTGATTTAGTAGAAGAATTTGTTTTATATCAAGCGGAAAATACAGAAGCAGATTTTGTAGTGGTCGAACCATTTTGTAAAGATGGAGAAGTGACTATACAATTTACAGGTACCGCCACTCCTAATGCCGTATTAGATTGGGAATTAGATGGAGGTACTTTAGTAAATAGTTCGACAGCATCTACGACAGCACCTGCTGGTAGTCTCATAACGGTAAGTTGGGATTCAGAAGGAAGTAAATTGATTGGTTTGAATATAGATGATGATGGATGTATGGACGATCATGTGGAAAGTATTTTTGTCAGAAAATTACCACGAATATTGACGATTGGAGATACGACTATTTGTGAAGGAGACTGTGTTAATTTAGAAGGGGATGGCACTGGCGTTTGGTATACTTGGTCTCCAGCTACAGGTTTGAGTGCTACAGATATTCCAAATCCAACGGCATGTCCGACAGAAACAACTACTTATACCTTAGAAGTAGTGGGATCAGATGGTTGTATTGCCACTCAGGCAGTTACCGTTTTCGTAGAAGAAGTTCCAATTACTATTGCTACAAATGTAGATATTTGCTTAGGAGAATCTGCCCCAATATCAGTGGGTGGAGGAGTCACTTATCAGTGGAGTCCAACTATCGCCTTGAGTGATCCTACAAGTCCTAATCCAATTGCGAATCCTACAACTACGACTACCTATATGGTTACAGTGACTACCGCTAATGGCTGCGAAGCATCATCTGGAGTTACGGTCAATGTACATAATCCACCGACTGTGCAGGCAACTGGTGCTGCCGAAATATGTGTAGGCGAAAGCACAATCTTAGATGCAGGCACATTCGATCAATACTTATGGAGTCCAGCTGCTGGTTTATCTAGTACAACTACTGCTACTCCTGCTGCATCCCCTAGCTCTACGACTACCTATACCGTTATAGTAACGGATGAATTTGGCTGTACAGCTACAGATCAAGTAACAATTAATGTAAGACCGAGTCCTGTTGTAGTCCCTGGTCCTGCAAGGACAATTTGTAGAGGACAAAGTGTGCAAATTAGTGTAGCAGGAACAGGAACTTATTCTTGGTCACCGACCACTAATGTATTGAATCCAACATCGGCAATGCCGGTTGTAATGCCTGAAGTAACCACTGTTTATACGGTAATAGTGACAGATGCCTTTGGTTGTACTTCGACAGCGGCAGTAACCGTTAATGTGGAAGATCTTGGAGTAACAGCAGAAGTTACTTCTCCATTACCACTTTGTCCAAGTGAAATAGCACAATTAAATGCTACAGGAGGAACGACTTATAGTTGGAGTCCAACCACAGGATTAAGTAATCCTAATATTGCAAATCCAACAGCTAACCCAACTGTATCAACAGAATATTGTGTAAGGGTAACTAGAGCAGATGGTTGTTTTGATATACAATGTGTACAAGTAGATTTAGATGACGCTTGTACCATCCCAAATTGTTCTATCACCACAAGTGCAGATGTCACGATTTGTGAAGGCGAAACCACTCAATTAAGTGTAAGTGAAGATGCAAATATTTCCGCTACCTATGTATGGTCTCCATCGACTGGATTAAGCAATTCAAATATTGCGAACCCAATAGCTTCTCCTACTCAAACTACTGTATATACGGTAACAGGTACCACTATTGAAGGTTGTATTACCACAGATATAGTCACTGTATTCGTAATGGACAAGCCAAGGATAATTACCTATAAATATAAAGAAGTATGTCAAGGAGATAGTATTTATTTATTGGTGAATGGCCACGCTAGTTATGCTTGGAATAACACGAATACGATGTTGTTCTCTGATACAGAAGCTCCGCTTGTTTTTCCTGCCACTACCACTACTTATACGGTGACAGTGACAGGTACAATGGGATGTACCGCAACAGAGGATATATTAGTGAGGGTGATAGAAGACTGTGATGCAGTACTCCCTCCGAATCCGCCAACACCAAACTGTCAAGTCAGTGGTGGACCTAATGTGACGATTTGCCAAGGACAAACCATGTTACTGCAAGGTACAGGTGCGGTGACTTACAGTTGGTCGCCAACTGTTGGATTAGACAATCCTAATACTTCCGCGCCATTGGCGTCTCCTGATGTGACCACTACTTACACGGTTACAGGTATAGATGCAGCAGGATGTATTTCTTCTGCTATCGTAACTGTTACAGTAGAAGGTCCGAGACCTTTTGCGGTAGCTTGCGAAGATAAAACGATTTGTGAGGGAGAAAGTATTCGATTAATAGTTAATAATCATGCAGGATATGCTTGGTCACCTTCGGCGACTTTAACAGATGCTAATACGGGAACTCCTCTTGCAAGTCCTACAGTTACGACCAATTATATAGTGACGGTGACCAATCAATTTGGTTGTACGGATACCGATGATGTAACCGTTTTTGTAGAAGATTGCACTGGCGCGCCACCTCCAATAACAGATACAGATACAGATACAGATACAGAAGTTAGTTGTACTGGAATTACGGTAAATGCAGGCAATGTATTGGCGACTTGTCCAGGAGAAGGAATACAATTAAATGTTACTGGTGGTGTCGCATATGCTTGGAGCCCAACAGTTGGCTTATCTAATCCAAATATAGCAAATCCAATTGCGAATCCATCTACTAGTACTACTTATCAAGTAACGGTGACAGATGCCAATGGATGTACTGGTACGGATGATGTCCGCGTACTAATATCCTTGCCAATTATGCCAGATATTATCGTGACAGATGCTGCTTGTTGTGGTGTAGGAGGAGGAAGTATTGAAGTTTCTGCCTCAGGCGGATTTGGGGATATCAGCTTTGAGTGGTCGTCAACAGGTTTCTTTGGAAATAATATTACCAACTTAAATTCAGGATTGTATACAGTTACTTTAACAGATGTACAAGGTTGTTCTGTTGCGCAAAGCCTTACAGTTGGAAAGAATTGTGATACTTGTACTCCTCTTTTTTCAGAGGATATGACTTGTTTAACAGAAGGGACTACCTTATCGGAAGTATGTCTACCTTTTGTAGGGGATGAAATCAATAATTACATTATCTCTGTAGATGGAGAAATTGTGAATACCATGCAGGGTTGTGATTTTGAAAATGTGATCACTTATTCCTATGCATTAGTATCGAGCCTTAATTCTAACTCCAATTTTAGAATTGATAGTTGGATCGTTAATGGGATCGCTCACTCAACAGAAGTGATGAATATTTCGGAACTGACGACTTGGATGAACACGATAGATCCAAATGGACAATGGGTATTAAATACAAATTCACAAACCTTAACTGGAGGTGTTTCTACCACTACTTATGGAGACATGGATATAGTAGATTTGTCTAGCTCTAATGAGGCAACGCTTAAAGCTAATGTTACAGGTATTGCGAAGGGAACATTGATACAAGTGGATGTATCTAATGGAAAGGATCATCAGGTAATTGTTGAAAATAAGTTAACCTGTTGTATAGATGAATTAATTCTTAGTTTCTGTACGCAAGGGCAGCCTTGCGTAAGTGATATGATTGCTGCGAATTTATTGGAATTAGAGGTGAATAATTGTAATGCAATGGCTACTTTCTGCATAGAAATACCTACCTACGATATTGACAATTATTATATATCAATGGATGGAAGTCCTTATGTCAATGAGATTACTGCTTGTTCTTTTGACGGAACGACAGATGGCAGCTTGTTAAGCTTACCAACAGGCTTTCATGAACTGATTTTTGAAAATAGAGAAAATGGTTGCCAAGACCGATTATTAGTTGATGTCGCTTGTCCATCTAACATAATTAACGATACCTCCTTGATTGTAGGAACTATTGGTGTAGTCTGTCTAGCAGATTTCTTGGATACCAGTACTATTGTCTCCGTTGCCCGAACCTGTTTATTAGAAGACAGTGATATTTTATCTATCATAGAAGAGGAAGACTTTTGCTGGAGTTTTACTGGATTGGCAGAAGGGATGGATCGCTTTTGTATAGAAGTTTGTACTGCTGATGGCGTTTGTTTTGACATCATTCAAGTAGCCAATGTACAACCAAAACCAGATAGTTGTCCCAGAATTATTCAAGAAGCGGCACTATCAGCTACCATTGATGATTGCACAGGGGAGGCAGAGATCTGTGTCAATATCCCTTTTGATGATATTTTAGAATATAGAATTTTATTAAATGGTGAACCCTATAGAGAGCTCATGGAAGCATGTGAAAATGGGACTATTTTTAGAGCGGGTATAGGTAAACATCAATTAATGCTTAGTCATTTAGAAAATGATTGTGAATATATATTAGATTTAAAAGTGAATTGCCAAACTAGTATCACCGAGCTTTCTGAAACAATAGAACTCGATGAAATGGGTACCTTCTGCCCAGTTGCAGATGAACTAATGGGAACGGCTACCTCTATAATCAATGCGTGCCCAGAGGAATCAGGCACCGCCGTTGTCGTTGAAATGGACGAAGCTAATTTTTGTATCAACTATACAGGTATAGCAGTAGGAACAGAACGGATTTGTTTAGTGGTATGTGATGACCTAGAAGTTTGCGATACCATCAATTATACCTTACATGTTATCGAAAAACCATTGTTGTTCCCGATTGCCCTACCTGATGAAGATAGTACCGAAGTAAATCGTCCAATCACCCTAAGAGTAATTGGTAATGATTCCATCAATGGTAACTTGAGAATCATGGAAATGGTTACAGAACCCCAATTCGGTGTAGCCCGAATGAATATGGATAATACCATTACTTATATGCCAAATACCAACTATTGTGAATTAGAAGAACCAGAATCGTTTATGTATAGAATTTGTAATGAAGATGGTTGTGACTCTGCCTATGTAACCATCCGAGTTCCTTGTTTAGATTTAGAAGTAAAAACGGGCTTTTCTCCTAATGGTGATGGTATCAATGATGTATTCTACATTCAAGGATTACAAGTATATCCTGAAAACGAATTGAAAGTATTTAATAGATGGGGAAATTTAGTTTTCTCTCAAAGAGGCTATAAAAACCTATGGTCTGGTGATTGGAATAATGAAGAATTACCTGATGGTACTTATTTTTATATTTTGACCCTCGAAGAAGGTACAGAACCTATGAAAGGGTATTTGCAGATTAATAGGTAATAGGTAAAAAGTAATAGGTAAAAAGTAATAGGTAATTGGGGCTGGCTTGCATCATACCTTATTACTTTTTACCTGTTACCTATTACTTAATAAAGACTTATTTTGAAGGCGGTTTATCAAAAAGTGCTCGGCTGATAACAACTATCAGTCGGGCTTTTTGTTTTTTATAGAATATTGATTTGAAAAGGTTAAATTTGCGTAGCTATTTCGGTTAAAAATTGAATTTTTCTTTATTAGACTTGTTACTCTTTAAGAAATGCTTCTATGAAATTTGGATTTTTTCGATAGTTTGTTTTAAAAAAAATTAGTGCATAGCCCAGCTACGGACTCATTTTTTAAAGCAAAATAGCAGAAAAAGGCATTTTCAGAAGAGTGTTTATTAAAGGGTAACAAGTCTATTCTATAGGCATGTTTATCCAAAATCAAAAGTGATTAACGTTTTTAGCATCTGCATTGGATGCTAAATAGTAGTTATAAGACTTGTCAACTAGATGGATAAACTTGTCATTCTATACAAGAATATATTGATATGAAACGCGTCCTTATAATTTTTTTCAGCACTTACCTATTGACAGGTTGTTTTACAATTGAAAATCGACATACGGGCATACCGCCAGGCACCTGGAGAGGAACACTAGATGTAAATCCCATTTTGGGAGGACCTCCAGTAGCAGATTTAGAAGATCAGCAATTCAATTATGACGATACCCCTCCTAATTATTTACCTTTTACCTTTGATATAGTTTATGAAAATGAAAATGATTTCTATGTGGAGTTGATTAATGGAGAAGAACGTATCCCTGTAAAAGAGGTATTTTTTGGTAGAAAAAAATCAACGAATAAGGATACTTTTTTGATTAATTTTCCAATATATGATGCTTATATCGAAGGGATTTATAGTGAACGAGTAATGCAAGGGCATTGGGTAGTTAATTATAAGAAGAATTATACCGTACCTTTTGTCGCAAAATATGGAAAAAATTATCGATTCACTCAATTGAAGGAACAGCCAGTGATGGATATATCTGGAAAATGGTCCGTACAATTTGAAGATTCTGATGGCCCTTACCCAGGCGTAGGAGTCTTTGAACAAAAAGGGAATCATGTAACTGGTACGTTCTTAACGGAAACAGGAGACTATAGATATTTGGAAGGAACCATTCAAAAAAATAAGCTGTTTTTGTCTGTATTTGATGGATCTCATGCTTTTTTATTTGAAGCTAAGATTTTAGAAGATCAAACAATGATAGGGTCTTTTAAGTCCGGAAAACATTATCAGGCTACCTGGACAGGGAAAAAAGAAGATACGGCTGTACTGGCAGATCCTAATAGTTTAACTTATTTAAAAGAAGGGTATGACCAAGTGGAATTTGCCTTTTCGAATGAAGATGGAGAAATCATTACCTTAGGAGATGAACGGTATAAAAATAAAGTGAAGCTAGTTCAGATTTTTGGTACTTGGTGTCCTAATTGTAGGGATGAAACCCGTTTTTTAGTAGATTATCTTAAAAAACACCCTTCAAAGGACTTAGAGGTAATAGGTTTAGCATTTGAGAAATATAAGGATACGGACAAATCACAAGCCGCTATCAAAAGGTATAAACAAGGCATGAACATACCCTATGAATTGTTATTGGCAGGAGATGCCAATAAAACAGAAGCCGCAAAAGCATTGCCTATGCTCAATCATATTTTGGCATATCCTACGTTATTATTTATAGATAAGCAGAACAAGGTTCGGAAAATACATACAGGTTTTTCTGGACCAGCAACAGAGGGATATGAATTGTTTGGAAAAGAATTTGAAGTAACTATTGCTGAAATGCTTGCAGAATAGACGTAGCTCAAGCTTCTAGCTTGAGTATTTTTCTCAAGCATAAAAGCCTATTTTATACGTTGTTCTATAAAAGAAACGAATCTTTTGCCCTTTATATTAGTTATATATATATTGAGGTTGTCTATACCTACATCCAATGGTGGTCACACCCCAGTCAGAGGTCAGATTGCTGCGCTGTCAGTCCGCCCCTATGGCTGTCAGATGCAAGCGGTGCCAACATCATAAATCTGACCTCTGACAGTTCCGTTAGCGTAAGCTAACCAGAACGTTCTGACCTCTGACTTCTATTAAAAAGTATACCCAGTAAATATGAGTGGAGAAAAAATAATAATTGCCTATTGTGATGAAAATGAAAATGCAGCTAAAGAGATTGCCAGCAACCTACGGGGTTCTGGGTTTTCTTTTGATTTGGTGGCATGTGGAGAGAAGAGTGGTAGGGAGAATTTAAAACAAAAAATAGGTATTACAGATCATAAAGTGTTATTACTGATTAGTGATAATTTTTTGAAGTCTATTAAATGTATGGAAGGAGGCTTATCCTACCTTCAGAAAATCATCAATAGTGGGCAGACTTTACCAGTAATAATTGATGGGCAATATCCGAATGCTGCAAGAAATGGGATGATGAGCGTGCCAACTAAATTTGAGCGAGTGAGTAGTGTGATAAAGTATATGAATTTTTGGCAAGATGAATACTTAGAATTAAGAAAGCAAAAAAAGTCTATTTCTGCGGATGAAGAAGAGGTCTATAGTGATAATTTAAAAACGGTCAGATCAATTTCTTCTGAAATAGGAGAGGTTCTGCGTTTTATGAGAGAAAGCTATTATTGCGATTATGATGCTTTCAAGGCTTCAAAGCACCTTTTGTTTTTTCAAAAATTCAGCACAGAAGATAATTATAAAAACTTTGCTGCCAATACAGCTGATATTGTGGCGGAACCAATTACTACTCCTTCTATAGCACCTGTCCAAGGGACTACTTTAGAAGCCAATGCTATAAGCGATGAAGTTCCTTCTTCCAATATTCCACAAGAGGTAATGGTGGAAACTAATCCTGAAGAACCTATACTAGATACAGCGGAGCCAAAACTAGCAGCAGTAATCGAAGACGATCAAGTAGATAGTTTGGTAGAAGAAATTTTAGAAGAAGAAGGCGTTAACCAAAAGGTAGTCGAAGAAGCGAACAATACAACTATACCAGATGATAGTATTGATACAGAACTTTTAGCTCAAGAATTAGCACTCAATTTACCGGATACGGGTATCTCTGTATCTCAAACAGAAAGTAGTCCTGTTGACACTGCCTTAGAAGATTTAAGTTCTCAAAGAACGGAGGAGAATGAAAAGATTATGCAGAATGGTTTAGAAATGCTAGGAGTAGGGGCTACGACAGCGGCAGCGACAGGCATCGGAAAGAATCTATCCGAGAACAAAAATATAGTAGAGCGTCAAGACACTGAAATGAAAGAATCAGATCTGCTAAGAACTTCTCATGAAATGATTCAAAATGGGAAGATAGAGCAAGGATTAAATTTATTACAGACCAATTTAGAAGCTAAGAATAATTGGATAGCAGCAAGATATCAGTACGCTGTTTTCTTAGCGCAATACACCAATAATTTTAAGGAAGCCTCTAAACAGTTAGAAGAAATTCTTACGAATGATCCAAAAAACTTACCAGCCAATTTCTTTTTAGGAGAATTGTCAGAAGCTCAAGGGAATTTCTTATCTGCTAAAAACTACTATGAAAAAGTAGAAGCTATTAATCCTAACTTTCCAAATTTGCATCATAAATTAGGAATGTTACTCAGTCGAAGATATAAAAACAAATCAGAAGCTGCTGCTATTTATTTAGAAAAAGCATTTGAGAATAATCCTGGAGATATAGATGCTTTGTATCAATTAGGAGTGGTCCAAAGCGAAAATTTATCTTTACCAAATGAAGCAATTGGTAATTTTGAAAAGGTACTTGCTTTACAACCTAATCACCCTTTTGTTAATTATGATTTAGCCTTAGTATATTTTCGTTCAGGAGAAAGAGCAAAGGCATTGAAACAATATAATATTGCTTGTGAAATTAATCCAGAGTTAAAAACGCCAGACAATGACCTAGCGTTTGCTTTATCAGAACCAAGTAAGGAAATAGTGGAGACCGAAATAATAACAGAGGAAATAGCCGAGGAGACAACACCGCTAGAGGAAGAAACGCTTAACGAAGAATCTGCTATCTTAGCTGGAGCTTCCGCCGCTATCCTTAGCGCAGGAGTAATGACTGAAGAGGAATTAGAATTAGAGAATTTTCTATCTAATGAATCTCTGGAAGAAATGAATCCAGATTATACTCTAGAGGTAGTGGAAGAAATAACTCCCACGGTTGAAGAAGAAGAACAAGTCGTGCCTTTATCTACATTAGTAAAAGAAGAAATAGCGGAGGAGTCGATTACTAATGATTTAAATGAAGAAGCATTAGAGGCAGAGTTTGATGCAGAAATCGGAGCATTGGGTGCGGCCGGGTTAGGAATTGCGGCGGGTGCCAAAGTGAATGGAGTAGACCACGACTTAGTAGGTAAACTAGAAGTAGTAGACTTACCTGAAGAAACGATTCCAAGCACGATCACAGAATTAGAAACGGAGATAAAGGTGGATCCTCCAACGGGTAAGGTGGTTATGATTACAGGGGCTACTTCAGGCATAGGCAAAGCTACGGCAGAATTGTTTGCAGAACATGGATATGATTTAGTGCTTACAGGTCGTAGATTTTCTAGACTATTTAAATTAAAAGAAGAACTAGAGGCTAAACATACTGGTAAGATTCGATTACTACCTTTTGATGTGACAAGTGCTGCCGCTGTAACTTCTGCGATCAAGGAGTTAGATGATGCTTGGAAAAATATAGATATTTTAATTAATAATGCAGGGCTAGCATTAGGATTTGAGCCAATTCATGAAGGAGATTTGGAGGATTGGGATACAATGATTGATACGAATGTAAAAGGCTTACTGTATATGACAAGGGCAGTTGCGCCCTATATGGTCAAAAATAGAAAAGGACATATCATTAATATTTCCTCTATTGCTGGCAAAGAGGTTTATCCGAATGGTGGCGTGTATTGTGCTACCAAGCATGCCGTAGAAGCATTGACAAAAGCAATGAGAATTGACTTGCATAAACACAATATTAGAGTCAGTCAAATTGCTCCAGGACATGTAGAAGAGACAGAGTTTGCAAAAGTACGATTTCATGGAGATGAAGAACGAGCTAAAATCTACGAAGATTTTGTACCTGTCAATTCTAGAGATATAGCTGATTCTATTTACTTTTTGGCAACTCGTCCGGCCCATGTAAATATCCAAGATATTTTTATTATGGGAACGCAGCAAGCTAGTGCTACTATTACGGATCGTAGTGGGCGGTAGGTATTTTGGTGGACGACCGCTCCACTGACGGTAGACGGACAGTCGTCAAACGATTTTTAAGCAAAAAAAGCTTCATATTATTTAGATAGTATGGAGCTTTTTTTATGTAAGTTCTCAAAATACACTCATTGTCAGAATTAGGACTTGTGGGATTGTAGGATTTGTAGGGTTTCAGATTGTGCTACGGCTCAAAATCCTGCTAATTCTAAAATCACGTGAATCCCGATTCTGACAATTAAGTAGTATTTGAGATTGTCTCCAATTATGATTATTTTTGAAAAAAACAATTCGATGATTACAGATATAAATCAACTAGATTTATCTAAGCAATATACTTATGCAGATTACGTTAATTGGCAATTCGATGAATTAGTGGAGCTAATTCGTGGAAAAGTAGTTCGTATGTCACCTGCACCTAATACCCTCCACCAATCCTGTTCTGGTAATTTGTACGGTCTCATTTGGTCTTATCTTCGAGATAAATCTTACCAAGCATTTACTGCTCCTTTTGACGTTCGTATATCTTTACCACTTACCCAACAGACGGATGATAAAACTAACACAGTTGTACAGCCTGATTTATGTGTGATCTGTGATGTAGAAAAATTAGATGAACGAGGCTGTAATGGAGCACCTGACTGGGTGATTGAGATATTATCCAAAGGTACTGCTCAGAAAGATTTAAAAGATAAATTTGAAATCTATCAACATGCTGGTGTTAGAGAATATTGGATTGTTCATCCCACTGAAGGTACTGTTTTGCCATACCGATTAGATAAGGATGGTAAGTATCAATTGCTTCGACAAAGGCCTTTTACCCAAGAAGAGGTAATTCCTGTTGGGATTTTTCCTGAATTTGAATTGGACTTGGAAATTGTATTTGGTTAAAGGTAGTTAATTGATAATTTGTTAGTTGTAAAGGTGGCTTTTGGTAACTGGCAAGCAATAGCGTTAAATAGTTTTTTAGAGGTCGCAATTTTGCAAGATATTTTTATGAAAATACCTTGCAAAATTGCGACCTCTAAAGGAAAATATAAAACATACTTGTTGCCGGGGCTAAAGACAAAGCAACTTAGCCTTTACAAAAAAAATAAAAATGAACCTAGAAACAGATTACCTAATCATTGGAAGTGGCGCAATGGGAATGGCCTTCGCAGATGTATTAGTGACAGAAACAGATGCCAATATAGTAATCGTCGATAAATATGCAAAGCCCGGTGGACATTGGAATATGGCCTATCCATTTGTTACCCTACACCAGCCATCCGCATTTTACGGAGTGAGTTCCAAAGAATTAAGTAGCGGTAAAAAAGACGAAGTAGGCTTAAATAAAGGATTGCATGAATTGGCATCTGGTGCACAGGTAAGTGCCTATTTTGATGAGGTGATGCAGCAACAATTCCTACCAACAGGCAGAGTACAGTATTTTCCCTTGTGTGAATATAAAGGGAATAAGCAATTTACGTCCTTAATAACAGGAGAGAAATTTGAGGTCAGCGTTCGCAAAAAAATAGTAGACTGTACCTATTTAAATACCATCGTTCCAGCGACGCATACGCCTAATTTTACCATTGCACCCGAAGTGCAGTTTATGCCTTTAAATGATTTGCCAAAGATCAAAACACCTCCTGCTGGTTTTGTGGTAATAGGGGGTGGAAAAACGGGAATAGATGCTTGTTTATGGTTATTAGAAAATAGAGTCGATCCAGATAAAATTACTTGGATTGTTTCAAGAGATGCTTGGCTACTAGATAGAAGAAATACCCAACCTACGGAAGAATTTTTTCATTACTCGATGGGGGCGCAAGCCGCACAGTTTGAAGCGGTGGCACAAGCTACTTCTGTAGCAGATATGTTTGACAGATTAGAAGCTGGGGGTGTTGTATTACGCTTGGATAAAAGTGTGCGACCTACGATGTTTCATGGGGCCACTATAAGCCAAGAGGAATTAAAAGAGTTGCAAAGAATAAAAAAGGTGATCCGTAAAGGAAGGGTGCAAAATGTTGAAAAAGATAAGATTGTATTTCAAGATGAATCTATTCCGACTAGTGTTGCGCATGTTCATGTAGATTGCTCTGCTTCCGCTATTCTTAAGGATACTAAAATGATCCCCATTTTTAAGGGGGATAGGATTATCCCTCAAACGGTACGCCCATATCAACCTGTATTTAGTGCAGCCTTTATTGCACATATAGAAGTTGCCTACGAAGGAGAAAAAGAAAAGAACAATATCTGCGGGGTCGTTCCGCTACCTAACCATGACACCGATTGGATTAGAATGCTCATGGGGATGATGATGAATCAGTTCAATTGGTCAAAAGATAAAGCAATAGGAAAATGGTTATTGACCAACCGATTAGATGGCTTTGCTGCAATGGTAAAAGGAGTATCCAAAGAGGATGCAGATAAGCAGGCGATTCTTAAAAGAATGCGTAACAATGCGATGCCTGCAATGATGAATTTACAAAAATTAATGCAAGAGATCGATACTTCTGAACAGCAAGTAGTAGAGCGACCACAGTTTCAGATTAGAAAAGATATTTTCTTTAATGGTCGCTTGGTAGAAACACCCAAGGAAGATCTTGCTATAAAGGAAGGTGAAGTATTGGTTAAAATAGATAAGTTTGCTTTTTCTGCTAATAATATTACCTATGCAGTAGCAGGAGATATGTTGGGCTACTGGCAATTCTTCCCACCAGCAGGAGAAAATACCGATGGATGGGGGATCATTCCTGTATGGGGCTTTGCAGATGTGATAGAGTCTACAGTTGATGGAATTCCTGTTGGAGATAGATTATTTGGTTATTTTCCGCCGTCGAGTCATTTAAAAATGAAACCAACGAAAGTTTCAGAAAAACGATTTGTGGATGGTGCAGAACATCGATCCAAATTACCACAAGGCTATAATCTATACCGTAGAGTAAAAGCAGAGCCAGGCTATACGACGGCATTAGATAAAGAACGTTCATTACTGTTTCCATTATATTTGACATCGTTTTGTCTATGGGATGCCTTACAAGATAATGACTGGTATGGTGCAAAACAAATATTGATATTAAGTGCATCTAGTAAGACGAGTATAGGTTTAGCCTATGCTTTAAAAGCGGATGAAAACGCGCCTCATGTCATTGGCATCACCTCACCAAGAAATCTTACAACCGTCAATGAACGCTCCTTATATGATACTACCTTAACCTATGATGCTGTCACTCAAATAGACAATTCCATTCCAACCGTTATTGTTGATATGTCCGGTAATAGTAAAGTATTATTAACTTTACACCAGCATCTTGCAAACAATATGAAGTATACCATTAATGTAGGCATCACCCATTGGAAAGATGCAGCTCCAAAGCCTAAAGAAGGCATCATCACGGAAAGAAGTGAATTCTTTTTTGCCCCAGGTCATATTCAAAAAAGATTAAAAGAATGGGGCCCTGCTGGTTTCGATGAAAAGAGTTCTTCCTTTATGATGGAAGCCGCTGCCAAAACTAGAGAATGGCTGAGGTTTAGAAAAATTGATGGCTTGGAGGGGATGGCTGCTATTCATCAGGCGGTCTGTAAAGGGGAGATTCCTGCGGATGAAGGGTTGATTGTGGAGCTGTAGAGGTACAGCGTTATATAGGTACTAGATGTTGGTTGAACACGGAGTCACGGAGCGCACAGAGTTACATAGGTACTAGATATTGGTTGAACACGGAGGCACGGAGCGTACAGCGTTATATAGGTACTAGATGTTGGTTGAACACGGAGGCACGGAGCGCACAGAGTTATATAGGTACTAGATGTTGGTTGAACACAGAGTCACGGAGCGCACAGAGTCATATGTATTTTCTCTGTGTGCTCCGTGTCTCCGTGTTCAACTTATTCATGTATCTTCTTACTCCAGATCTTGCATAGGTACTAGTTGTTGATAGAACACAGAGTCACGGAGCGCACAGAGTCATATGTATTTTCTCTGTGTGCTCCGTGTCTCCGTGTTCAACTTATTCATGTATCTTCTTACTCCAGATCTTGCATAGGTACTAGTTGTTGATAGAA
>CAYOBX010000019.1:19963-25285 GCA_964402245.1 uncultured Saprospiraceae bacterium
TTATTCATGTATCTTCTTACTCCAGATCTTGCATAGGTACTAGTTGTTGATAGAACACAGAGTCACGGAGCGCACAGAGTCATATGTATTTTCTCTGTGTGCTCCGTGTCTCCGTGTTCAAATTTTTCTCCTAGTCTCCTTACGCTAGATTTTGCTTCACTAATTTTTGCAGCGGTTGTTGCCATCTAGCATTCAACTCTAAATAATAGACTCCATTTTATTACCACGAATTCACTAAACAACTAAATGCCAATCATAGAAAAATCAAGCTATACCAAACCACCTTTTTATTTATTCAACAGCCATTTAGAAACAATCATCCCCTCTATATTTAGAAAGATAGAAGGGATAGAATATCGAAGAGAACGACTAGAACTATCCGACGGAGATTTTTTAGATATAGATTGGTCAGAGGCTAAATCAACTACTAATAAATTGGTAATTGTAACACATGGTCTAGAAGGTAATTCTGATAGACATTATGTAAAAGGAACCGTGAAGTTATTTAATGAAAATGGATGGGATGCACTTGCATGGAACTGTCGATCTTGCAGCGGAGAAATGAATCGTAATTTGCGAATGTATCATCATGGAGATATAGAAGATATTCAAACAGTGATTGAGCATGCAATATTGCAGGAAAAATATGAACAGATACATCTTGTTGGGTTTAGTATGGGCGGGAATATTACTTTAAAGTATTTGGGAGTTAATGGACATCAGGTACCTGCTAATGTAAAAGGAGGTGTAGCGATTTCTGCGCCTTGTGAATTGACTTCTAGCGCAGCATTATTAGATGAACCCAAGAGCTATTTTTATAAAAAGAAATTCTACACAAGATTATCAGAAAAAATGCGATTGAAGGCAAAGCAATATCCAGGTGTAATTGATATAGCCCGTTTGTCAGAAGTAAAAACTTGGCGAGATTTCGATGATCTTTTTTCTGCTCCAATTAATGGTTTTAAAGATGCGCAAGATTTTTATGACCAAGCTTCCGCTATCAATTATTTAGATGGGATACAGCGACCCGTATTAATAATTAATGCCTTGAATGATCCTATTCTTACGCCCGAATGTTATCCGAAAAAAATAGCATCAGAGCATCCCTACGTATATTTAGAAACTCCGAAAAGAGGAGGGCATGTTTCTTTTATGTTATCTGGAAATGAATATTCATGGATGGATTTGCGTACCTTGGAATTTATTGCTGATTTATAACTGACCCCTGACTCCTATTAATTTCGACTATGCCAAATCTACCACTTTTTTTAAAAGACTTACAATTACATTGTCCAGCAGAAATATTGACAGATGAAATAAGCCTTGGTGTATATGCGACCGATGCTAGTGTCTATCAAATAATGCCAATATGTGTGGTGCTGCCTAAAACAGAAGCTGAAGTACAGTCAGCGGTGCGCATTGCAAAGGATCATCAAATAAGTATTTTGCCTAGAGGTGGAGGAACGAGTTTGGCGGGACAAACGGTAGGTCATTCTATGATTTTGGATTTCTCTAAATATATGAATGCTATCTTGGAGATCAATCCAGCAGAACATTGGGTACGAGTGCAACCTGGCCGAGCCAGAGATGATTTAAATAGTGTATTAAAAGACTACGGATTAATTTTTGCGCCAGATCCGGCTACTTCTAGCAGAGCAAATGTAGGGGGGATGATTGGCAATAATTCCTCTGGTACTAAAAGTATTTTGTATGGAAAAACAGTAGATCATGTATTGGAACTTAAAGTGTTATTAGCAGATGGAACAATCTTACATTTAAAAAAGGAAGGAAAGGAAAATTATAAAACGATTGCCCAACAAGATACTAAAGAAGGAGAAATTTATCGTACTTTTCAAGGCCTTATTCAGGAGAATGAACAAGCGATCATTGAAAAATTCCCTAAAGTGATGAGGCGGGTGCAAGGCTATAATTTAGATGAATTTGCGGGAAAAGAAGAGTGGAACTTAGGTAAATTAATTTGTGGAAGTGAAGGTACCTTAGCCGTGATTTTGGAAGCCAAATTAAATCTAGAAAAATTACCGAAGTACAAGTCGATTTGTGTAGTACATTTTGCAGAATTATTACCAGCTATTGATGCGGTGAATCCGATGTTAGCATTCCAACCTTCCTGTGTAGAAATATTAGATGCCACGGTTATAGAACTAAGTAGACAGAATTTAACGACCAAGCGTCATAGCCACTTTATCGAAGGAAATCCAGCTGCCATTCAAATAGTAGAATTTTACGGAGATACGGCAGAAGAGGTGATGGAGCGTCCTAAAAAGATGGTAGCACATTTAAAAGAATTAGGATTAGGCTATGCTTATCCTATTTTTCCAGAGGGGACTGCCTATGAAGATGTATGGGTGATTCGGAAAAAAGGCTTAGGCTTAATGTTGGGCGTGAAGGGCCCTAAAACGCCTTTAGCATTTATTGAAGATTCGGGTATTCCAACCAAACATCTTCCAGAATATATTGATCGAGTATTAGCGGTTTGTAAAAAGCATCAAACCGAAGCGGCCATGTATGCACATGCTAGTGTGGGGGTCATCCATGTGCGACCTATTTTGGATTTACGACTCAAGGAGGATATTGAACGTTTTAAAAGAATTTCAGAAGAAACCTTCGACTTGGTAAAGGAATATGGAGGGTCTTGGAGTGGAGAGCATGGAGATGGATTGGTAAGAAGCTATAAACTACCAGAATATTTTGGTCCACAGGTATATGGGGTGTTAAAGAAAGTGAAACAATTGTTCGATCCTTTAAATTTGATGAACCCAGGTAAAATTATTGATGCGCCCCCTATAGATGAAAATCTTCGATATGGAACCATGTATACGGATCAAAAAATAGATACTGTTTTTAAATACCTCGAAGATGGAAATTTTCAAAATGCGGTGCATCAGTGTACTGGAGTGGGGGAGTGTCGTCGGGTACAAACGGGCACGATGTGTCCCAGCTTTAAAGCCACTCGAGAGGAAGTTCATTCGACTAGAGGTAGAGCGAATGCTTTACGTTTAGCCATGTCAGGTCAATTAGATCAAGATGCTTTAACTAGCAAAGGGGTAGTGGATGCCTTGGATTTATGCTTATCCTGCAAGGCTTGTAAATCAGAATGTCCGAGTAATGTAGATATGGCAAAATTGAAAAGTGAAGTTTGGCAGAAAAAATATGATCAGCAGGGAATTGCTACACGAGATCGTTTTGTTCGAGATAGCTCCAGTATAGCTGCTAGATTTGCAGGTGCATTCGCTAAACCTGTTAATGCGCTTCAAAAAACGAATTTTTTTAGAGCCACTCTAGAAAAAATAATGGGGATAGAAAAAGAAAGAATTTTACCCACTTATGCCCCTCAACCTTTTTATAAATGGTTTGAAAAAAGGAAAACTTCCAAGACTTCTAAAGACTTAAAAGTAGTTTTGTTTGCAGATACCTATTTAAACTTTCATGAACCCAACATAGGGATTGCTGCTACCAAATTATTAGAAGCAGCAGGGTACGAAGTTATGCTGGCCAATGTAGGTTGTTGTCAGCGTCCAAAGCTATCTCACGGTTTCTTAAGAGATGCTAAAAAAGGAGGGACGGAAACAGCAAAAAAATTAGCCGCCTATTTTCAACAAGGCTTACAGGTGGTGGTCTGCGAACCAAGTTGTGCTTCTGCCCTAATGGATGACTTACCTGATTTGATAGACGATCCCGTATTGGCGAAGCAATTACAAGAGCAGGTAAAAATGATAGATGTTTTTCTTCAAGAAGCAGTAGAAAAAGGAGAGATCAATAATTCCTTTTCCATCAAGGCAGATAAAGTTTTTATTCACGGGCATTGCCATCAAAAAGCACTATTTGGGACAAAAGCTATGAAGTCAATGTTACCCACTGACAAGGTAGAAGAAATTCCTTCTGGTTGTTGCGGCATGGCAGGTTCTTTTGGTTATGAAAAAGAACACTATGCATTATCTAAAAAAATTGGAGAAGAAATTTTATTTCCTGCCGTCAATCAACTGAAAGAAAAAGAAGCAGTGATTGCCTGTGGGGTGAGTTGTCGGCATCAAATAGAACATTTTACTGGAAAGAAAGCGATACATTGGGTAGAGGCTTTTGAATTTGGGGAATGATTTTTTTCATACTAAGATTCTTTATCTTGAGACTCGGCAAGCTACTGCTTGCCGGTTACTAAAAGCCATCTTTACAATTAATTAATAGGATATTCCCTCAGTCAAATACAAAATGAATCACGCAACAAAGGTAAAGCACTACTACGAACAAAATACCAGTCGTTTTCTTCGATTTAATAGAGATGCTACCAAAAGTATTCATCAACCTCTTTGGAAAGAAGCGGACTTCACACAAGAAGAAGCCTACTTTTATGCGAATGAATTGATCTTAGAGAAAATCAAAAATCAGGCTGGCAATGAATCTTTAACAATTCTTGATTTAGGCTGTGGCGTAGGAAGTAGTGTTTTCTATTTACAAAAAAAATATTCCGCCATTTATTATGGTGTTACGATTAGTGAAGCACAAATAGCGATTGCTAGTCAAAGAGCTAAACAATTATCATTATTAGATCAGACCCAATTTATTGTAGCAGATTTTACAGACCTACCCAATGACATTCCAAAAGTAGATATTGCATTTTCTATAGAAGCATTTGTCCACGCTCCAAATGCGGAAGCTTATTTTAAACAGGTCAGTTTAAAATTAAAGAAGGGGGGCAAACTTATTTTAATTGATGACTTTTTAAATGATACAATTGATATAGAAAGATTAGATAAAAAAGCCCAAAAAGCGATACTAGATTTTAAATATGGATGGTTAGCGAATAGCTTGCATTCAACAAATGAATTAGAACAACTTGCTATTAAATTTGGATTAAGGTTAATTCAAGAAACGGATCTAACCCCCTATATGAGAAATAATACCCTAAAGCATAAATGGATTCGATTCCTTGTTACTGCTTTTCGTTGGGTCTATGAGTTGTCTCCAATGAAGTCTTATTATTTCCGTTCTTGGATCGGTGGACAAGCCAAACAATATTGTTTGAAAAAAGGGATTGTTCAGTATAAGAAATTGGTGTTTAAGAACGGGAGATAAATAAACTTAGAATTTCTGCCTCCAAAACCCTTATTTGCCGAGCTGGCGTTAGCCAGCGAGACTATATAAAGTAATCTTAATATATTTAGTAACGACAAAACAATAACTCCCTCATTTGGACGGCTTCTTTTGCTCTCAGTAGCCCATCCGCTTTGCGGTTCACAAACGGTGTTTGCTACTCTTAAAAAATACTTCCGTAGCCCTGCTATGCAAGGATTTTTTAAGAAAAAC